>CAMPIF010000026.1 GCA_946886245.1 Ectopseudomonas composti
ATCGCCCTGAGCGTCATAGCCGTAGGCGACCAGCACTTCGCGCCGGGCATCGGCGAACAGGCGCTCGACCCGGCCGAGGCGCTGCGGGTGCCGGGCGTCGGCAATCAGTTCGATGCACAGCTGGTTGTGGCCATCGCGCACGGCGCGCAGCCGGCCAGCGGCGTCGTATTCGAGCAGCAGGCGGTTGTCGTTGCGGTCGCCGAGCTTGCTCAGGCGCAGACGATCAGGTGACTCGGGCAACGGCTCGAACAGGCGGTAAAGGCCATCGACGCTTTCCACCAGCAGCGCGCCGCTTTCATCGCGGCGGAAGTTCAGGCCTTCGCCGGGGCTGTAGCAGGCATCGCCCGGTGGCAGGCTGCCGATCTCGATGGGGCGACCCTGCTCGTCGATATAGGTCAGCGCTGCGCCGCCCTCGGGGTGCGCGCGCACCTGCACGGCGATCTCGAACGGCAGGCTCCAGCCAGCACCCAGCAGGCCATCGCGGCGCTCGTCGCGGCTGCTGTAGAAGCGCTGCCACTCGATGGGCATCAGCCCCGGCAGGACGAAATCGAGGTCGTCATCCTCGCCGAGCACCTTGGCCCCGGTGCTCGCGTGCACCGGGTTGGGCGCACCGCTGCTGGCCGCGCCGAGGGCGTTGGAGATGGCGTTGGTGGCGTAGGCGGTCGCACCGCCCATGGCCATGTTGCCGGCGAAACCAGCGGACAGGCAGGGCAGCTTGCTGCACAGCTTGCGCGGGTTGCCGCGCAGCGCCATGAGCACGGCCAGGGCCAGGCCGATGCCGGGGGTCTTGCCGCTGCGAATCGGCTGCACCACCACGGCGTCGCCGCCGATGCGCACGTTCGGCGAGATGTTGCCGCTGTCCACCACCGTGGCGTCGCAGGTGCTGCGATCACCACTGCGCACCGCGGGCTGGCCTTCGATGCTGACCTTGCTGGAGCCTTCGGCCAGCAGTTGCACGGGCATCGGCGGGTGCTTCTTGCACTCGATGGCATCCAGCGGGCAGGGGATGACGCCCGGAGCAGGCTGGGCGACGGTCGGGCGCCACATCTCGCTGAAGAAGCTCTTGGCCATGTCGAGGAAGCCGGGCTCCGGTTCCTCGGCGGGCGGTGCCTGCTCCAGCTCGGTGCCGGACGGCGCGGCGGCGCTGCCCAATTTGCCAGCGGCGCGCGCGGCAGGCAGGCCGTTGGTTTTGGTCTTGTTGGCGCCGGTGACGATCTTGGCCTGGACATTGGGCGGGGAGATGGCGTTGCCCAGGCCTTCGCAAAGGGTCGTGAGCCCTTTGTCCCAGCCGGTTTTGTTCATGCCGACCCCCACGACGATACCGACCACTGCAGCGAGGGCAAAGCCACCGAGACCGCCGGTGAGCACGGTCAGGCCGGTGGCGGCGACTATCGCAGCGCAAGCCACGGCGGTGATGGCGGCATAGGCAGCCACTTCCAGCACGCCGCCGACGATGTCGGCCAGCAATGTGGTGTGCAGCAGATCGTCGCCGAGCCGGGCGGCCCAGAGCGCATCAGACATCGCAGGTCATCCGTTGAGGCTGAGGCTGTGCTTGATCTGCGCCCAGTGCGCGGCGTCGGCATCATCGAGTGGCGTCGGCTTGACGTAGCTGAGGGCGAGCAGGCGCCGACCATCGGCCAGCAGTACGCCGAGCTGGAACTGGTAGACCTGCTCCGGCCCCTTACTGAACTGGCTGCGCAGCTCGACGCCGACGACGGCCTGGGCCGGGCCGACCTGGACATCCTGCAGGGCGCTGCTGCGCAGATCCTTGACCTGTTTCGCCAGCTTGGCGACCTGGGCCTCGAAGTGGCTGCGCAGGGTTTCGCCATCACCAAGGGCGCCACGGGTGATCACCAGCGAGGTACCAAGATCATTGAGGCGCAGGATGTTGATGGTGCTGTCTTGCAGGTCCTGGCCGGGCAGTTGCAGGCTCAGTTCCTGGGTGGTGTAGCTCATCATGAGGTTCCTTTCTCTTGCCCGAACAGGGATTTGACGGCGGCATCGATGCTGCCCTGATCACCCTGACCATCGGGCGTGGCGCCAGGGCCGCCACCGATGTTCAGGTTGAGGACGCCGCCTGTGTTGAATTCGGCGTCGCCACTGGCGTAGAGGTTGATCGCCACGCCGCTGAGGTTGATCTGGCCGCTGGCGTTGAGTTCGAGAATGCTCTTGCCGCAGACCAGGCGCAGGTTCTGCCCGACCTCGATGAGGTAGCTCTGGCTGATGCTGTCGGTCTTGGTCGAACCCACCACTAGCACGTCGTCGAGCTTCACCGCGCGCAGGCGGTTGTTGCCGATGGTGACGGTCTCGTTCATGCCGATGCTCTTGACCCGGTTGTGGCCCACCGAGTGGGTTTCATCCACCTCGACGACGATGTCCTGGTTGCGCTCGGCGTGGATGTACAGCTGCTCGGCGCCCTTCTTGTCCTCCATGCGGATTTCGTTGAAGTTGGCCGGCGTGCCGCCCTTGCTGGAGCGGCTCTTGATGCCGCTCTGGGTGGCGTTGGCAGGCAGGTCGTAGGGCACGGTCTGCTCGGCGTTGTAGACGCGCCCGGTGATGATCGGCTGATCGGGGTCGCCTTCGAGGAAGCTGACGATGACTTCCTGACCGATGCGCGGAATCTGGATATGGCCCCAGTTCTTGCCGGCCCAGGACTGCGAGACGCGAATCCAGCAGGAGCTGTTTTCGTTGGACTGGTCGTGGCGATCCCAGTGGAAGTGCACCTTGACCCGGCCGTACTGGTCGGTCCAGATCTCCTCGCCGGCAGGGCCGACCACCACGGCGGTCTGCGGCCCCTGCACCATGGGCTTGGGCGTGCCGCACAGCGGGCGGAAGGTCTGCTGGGCGTCGGTGCAGGTGAGCTGGCACTCGAACTGGCCACCACCGCCACTGCCGCTCTCCAGCGATTCCTGCGCGACGTGATAGCGCGCGCACACCACCAGATACTCACGGTTCTGGTCGGCGCGGCCGAAGCCGGTGAGGCTGAACAGGTTGCCCGAGGCGATGCCGCGCACGCTGCCGCCGACCTCGACGCGTTCATGCAGGCTCTGCAGCGCCTCGATGCGATTGCGCGCGTACTGCTCGCCATCGCTGCTCTGCACGTAGGTACCGGGATAGTCGTACAGCGGATAGTCGCCGGCACTGTGCGGACGGGGCATGACCGAGCGCACGTCGATGCGCGCGCTGGGCCGCTGGAAGTCGTAGTCGTTGAGCTCCATCGAGCCCGGTTGCACGTGCTGGGCCAGCTGCCAGTCGTTGATGTGGTCACGCTCGCGGTGCTGCCCGTCCGGCGGGTAGTAGGGCACGCTGGCGTAACCGGGGGCCGGCACATGGGCGCCGTAGGCATCGGCGAGCACCAGCACATGGCGATCGGCCTCGTGGCGGAAGTAGTAGTAGATGCCCTCCTTTTCCATCAACCGGCTGACGAAGTCGAAGCTGGTTTCGCGGTACTGCACGCAGTACTCCCACTCGCGATAGGGACGACTGAGTGCGTCTTCGAAATCGGAGAAACCCAGGTCGCGGAACACCTGCTTGATGATCTGCGGCACGCTCATGTGCTGGAAGATGCGGCAGTCGGAGGTGCGGCTGAGCAGCCACAGCCAGGGTCGCAGGGTGACCCGATAGGCCGCGAACTGGCCACGGTCGACGGTCTGCCCGCAGGCAGCGACGATGCCATGGAAATGTCGTTCACCGCCGCCATGCTGCTGCACGGAGAGCGACAGCGGTTTGCCGAGCAACTGGTTGAGATCGAGGTTGGCGTCGTGGGACACCAGTTGCAGCTCGTACTCGAACAGACGGCCCAGCTCGTCGCTGCCGTGCATCGAGCGCAGCAGCAGAACGTCCGGCCCGAGCGGGCTGGTGATGCGGGCAAAGCGGGTAGATTGGGCGAAGAACATAGGTCGGGGTTCCGGCCTGCCATGGCGCGGGCCGGCAGAAGCCGACCCGCGCTCGGGCTCAGGCGTTGTCGGCGAAGCTGTAGGTCAGGTCGTTGTCGGCCACGCTGATGCGCACGCCGGCCAGCGGCTTGCCTTCCATCATGCGGGTGAGGAACTCGCGGCTCATGTCCGGCAGCATGCCGTTGGTGAGGATGGCGTCGATCTGCCGACCGCCACTCTCGCTTTCGGTGCAGCGCGAGACCACCAGATCGACCACCGCCTCGTCGTAGTCGAACGGCACCTTGTGGGTGCTCTCGATGCGCGTCTTGATGCGGCCCAGTTGCAGGCGGGTGATGGCCTTGAGCATGGCGTCGCTGAGCGGGTAGTAGGGGATGGTCACCAGGCGGCCGAGCAGCGCTGGCGGGAAGATCTCCAGCAACGGCTGACGCAGGTCGCGGGCGATGCTTTCCGGCTCGGGCAGGTTGTCCGGGTTCTGGCACAGGCGCGCCACGTGCTCGGTGCCGGCGTTGGTGGTGAGCAGGATCAGGGTGTTCTTGAAGTCGATCAGGCGCCCTTCGCCGTCCTCCATCACGCCCTTGTCGAACACCTGGAAGAAGATCTCGTGCACGTCCGGGTGGGCCTTTTCCACCTCGTCGAGCAGCACCACGCTGTACGGCCGACGACGCACGGCCTCGGTCAGCACACCGCCTTCGCCATAGCCGACATAGCCGGGCGGCGCACCCTTGAGGGTGGAAACGGTGTGCGCCTCCTGGAATTCGCTCATGTTGATGGTGATCAGGTTCTGCTCACCGCCATACAGCGCCTCGGCCAGCGCCAGCGCGGTCTCGGTCTTGCCGACGCCGGAGGTGCCGGCGAGCATGAACACGCCAATCGGCTTGCTGGGGTTGTCGAGGCCGGCGCGCGAGGTCTGGATGCGCTTGGCGATCATCTTCAGCGCGTGGTCCTGGCCGATGATGCGCTTGGCCAGCAGGCTGTCGAGCTTGAGCACGGTCTCCACCTCGTTGCGCGCCATGCGCCCGACCGGAATACCGGTCCAGTCCGCCACCACCGAGGCCACGGCCTGGTAGTCGACGGTCGGCAGAATCAGCGGGGCTTCGCCCTGCAGCTGGCTCAGGCGCTGCTGCAGTTCGACCAGTTGGGCGCGCAGGCTCTGGTGGTCCGTGGCGCTGTCGTTATCGACGACACCCGCGCTTTCGCGCAGGTTGGCGCGGGTGGCCAGCAGTTCGTCGACCAGCTGCTTCTCTTCGGCCCAGCGGCTTTCCAGCTCGGCCAGGCGCTCGCGCTCGGCGGCCAGCAGGCTCTCGCTGTTGGCCTGGCGCAGGCTGACGTCGATGCCGATGGCATGCTCGCGGGCGATGATCTGCAGTTCGGTTTCCAGCGCCTCGATGCGCCGGCGGCTGTCATCGACCTCGGCCGGCACGGCGTGCAGGCTGATGGCCACACGGGCGCAGGCGGTGTCGAGCAGGCTGACCGACTTGTCCGGCAACTGGCGCGCCGGGATGTAGCGGTGCGAGAGCTTGACCGCAGCGTCCAGGGCTTCGTCGAGAATCTGCACCTGATGGTGCTTCTCCATGGTCGAGGCCACGCCGCGCATCATCAGCAGCGCCTTGTCCTCGGAAGGCTCGGGCACCTGCACCACCTGAAAGCGGCGGGTCAGCGCCGGGTCCTTCTCGATGTGCTTCTTGTACTCGGCCCAGGTGGTGGCGGCCACGGTGCGCAGGCTGCCGCGCGCCAGCGCCGGCTTGAGCAGGTTGGCGGCGTCGCCGGTACCGGCCGCGCCACCGGCACCGACCAGGGTGTGGGCTTCGTCGATGAACAGGATGATCGGCCTGGGCGAGGCCTGTACGTCTTCGATGACCTGGCGCAGGCGCTGCTCGAACTCGCCCTTCATGCTGGCGCCGGCCTGCAGCAGGCCGACGTCGAGGCTGCGCAGCTCGACGTCCTTGAGCGAGGGCGGCACGTCACCGGCGGCGATGCGCAGGGCGAAACCCTCGACCACGGCGGTCTTGCCGACGCCGGCTTCACCGGTAAGGATCGGGTTGTTCTGCCGACGGCGCATGAGGATATCGACCAGTTGGCGGATCTCCTCGTCGCGGCCAACGATGGGGTCGAGCTCACCCTTGCGCGCCTGTTCGGTGAGGTCGATGGTGAAGCGCTTGAGCGCCTCCTGCTTGCCCATCGCCGCCGGCGCCATGGCGCCACTGGCCTCGCCCGGTACGGCAGCGGCGAAACCGTCGCTGGCGGCCAGGTGGTTCTCCGGCGAATCACCGACGTACTCGTCGAAGCGCTCGCTCAGGGTCTGCACCTTGATCTTGTCGAACTCGCCCGACAGGCCCAGCAGCACCTGGCGCAGGCTCGGCGTCTTGAGGATGCCGATGACCAGGTAGCCGGTGCGCACCTGATGCTCGCCGAACATCAGGCTGCCGTAGACCCAGCCGCGCTCGACCGCTTCCTCGACGTGCGAGGACAGGTCGGTGATCGAGGTCGAGCCGCGCGGCAGGCGGTCGAGTGCATCGGTCAGATCCCGCGCCAGGCGCGCCGGCTCCAGGCTGAACTGGCGGATGATGCGGTGCAGATCGGAGTCCTGCAGTTGCAGGAGCTGGTGGAACCAGTGCGCCAGTTCGACATAAGGGTTGCCGCGCAGTTTACAGAACACGGTGGCGGCCTCGATGGCCTTGTAGCCGACGCTGTTGAGCTTGCCGAACAGCGCGCTACGACTGATTTCACCCATGTGGAGTTCTCCTTGATTGATCCGCCGGCGGGGTCGCTGCGGCGTGATGGCGGGCCAGCACCAGATCCCTGGCGTCGTGCTGCGGCTGGCCAAGCCAGGTGGTGTAGCCCAGGCGAGCCTGGCCGTTGAGGCATAGCGCGGGGACTTCCTCGCGCTGCAATACGAGATTCAGTTGCCAGTCGAGTTCGTCGCCCTGGTACTCGGCGACCCAGGCCACCAGCGCCGCGAAGGACTCACCATCGGGCAGCATGGCGTTGTACTGCTCGAGCGTCAGCGGCCCGAAGCAGATGCGGAAGCTGTGCTGGCGGTCCCAGACCTGGCTGCCCAGGCAGAAGTCCACGCCCAGCTGGCTGGACTCCACACCCAGGCGCGTGCGCTCGGGCAGGCGCAGCCAACTGCCGGCGTATTCTTCGATCTGCACCGATACACCGAAGTAGTCGGCGAGGATCGCCTTGAGGCCATCGGGATAACGCGTCTGCGCGGCCAGGTGACCGCTGAAGTGCAGCTTCGCCGCATCGTCCAGCAGGCCCTGCTGACGCAGGCTGGGCATGCCGCGACCACTGAAGGCGGCCAGGCGCGCCGACCAGTAGTCGTCGTCGGGGCGGTCATGGCTGACGGTCGGCCGGGCTTCGGCCCAGGCGCGGTAGAACAGGGTCAGCAGGCGATGATGGAACAGGTCGAGAAAGTGCTTGCTGGTGCTGTCGGCGTGGTTGCGCTGGCGCTCGCGCACGTACTCGGTCAGGTGCAGCGGCAGCGGCCCGTTGGGCCCGCCAAGGCCGAAGAAGTACTGTTCCAGACGCGCCGGACGCTCGTCGCTGGCGGGCGTCACGGCGGCCAGGGTGGCCGGGGCGAACGTGCCTTCCTGACGCTGCCCGAGGCGCAGCGGATCATCAGCCAGGCGCCGGGAATGCCCCAGGCGTGGCAAATGCGGGTGCTCGTTCTCGATGCGCCGCAAGGCCTGGAAGAAATCGTACTCCCAGGGCTGTGCCTGCATCTGCTCAAGCGTGTCTACAGGTTCGGACGACGGCCGGGCCGGGCTTTCCATCGCATGATCTCGCCGCGCTCGGTGCTGCGTAGCACCGTCTCGGTAAAGCTGTTGAGGGATACGTAGCGCGCCAGGAAACGCTCGAACACCGCACCGAGGAGAAATACCCCGGTACCGCGAAAGGCGTTCTCGTCGAACTCCAGGGTGATTTCCAGGCCACGGCCGAAGACGATCGGGCCGGGCATCGGCAGACGCCGTGTACAGGGTTTGGCGCTGACTTCGCGCAGGCCTTCGATCTGCAGTTGCAGCGCCGGATTCTGCATGTCGCCATAAAGGCGCAGCATTTCGCGCAGGGCAGCGGCGCCCTGGCCCTGCTCGGCCAGTGACAGGTAGTTCAGCGACAGCTGGCTGATCAGCCGCCAGGCCTGGTTGCCATGGGCCGGGCTGGCCCGCGGCCGGCTCGGCCCCGCGACGCAGCGCACGCTCTGCACCGGCGCGCTGTCGGCCAGGGTGAAGTCGCTCTTGCCGATGCCGACGGTCATGAACAGCGGCAGGTCGCGGTTGGTGCACAGGGCACTGAGACCGAGCTGGCGCAAGTCATGGCGATAGGGCGCCTGGTGGCTGTCGACCAGGCTGATGAAGGTTTCGCTGCCGACATAGCTGGAACGCGTGCCGCTGCGGCGCTGCTCTGCCGACAGCACGCGCGGTTCACGGCGCACGATGTAATAGGCCTGATCGCGGCCATAGCGAGCAGGGTCGCGCACGGCATAGAAGGGCAGGAAGGGCTGCTCCGGACCACTGCCATGGCCACTGACGCCGCGCAGCGAATGGATCTCGAAATCCATCGGCCGCGTGCGGTCGGCGATGGCATGGTGCTCGTGCACCTTGTCACTCAGGTGGATGCGATCCAGGCGCCGCGGGAACAGGTTGATCGCCGGAGTGCAGAACGGCAGGAATTGACTGGCGCCGACCTGGTTCTGCAGGTGGCTGTCCACACGGTCGAACAACACGATCAATTCCAGCTCTTGACCGCTGCACTGGCGCACGGCACGGCGCAAACCACAGAAATCGACGAACAGGAAACGCTGCGGCAGGGCGAAGTATTCCTGCAGCAGGCGATAGCCCTGGAAGGCCTGCGGCACCACTGGCAAGGCCGCCTCGGCGTCATCGAAGCCGCAAGGGCGCAAGGCGTCGGCAGGCAGCCGTTCGACCCAGTCGCGCCCGGGCTGGCGGGCAAACACGGCGATGCGGTTGCCCAGCAGTTGCTCGTAAAGACGAAACGGCAGCTCGTCGAGGCCATTGAGGTACAGCGGCAGGTTGTCCAGTTCCAGGCTGGCGAAGGGTATTTCGGCGCCGCTGCGCAGGGTGATACGCAGCGCGGCCTTGGCTCGTGGCTCGCTGGCGGCGAGGCGACCCAGCGCGGCGGCGGGGTTGCTGATGTACTCGGCCTCCGCCACCTGCAGCGGCCACAGGGTCACCGCGTGAGCCGTGCGGTACTCGCAGGGAGTCTGGCTGTCCTTGCCGAGGGTGGCACGCAGCACGCTGTCGCGCGGCAGATTGAAGCTGCCGTTGAGCGCGCCGTCGTTGGCATCGGTGTGCAACTGCACCACAGTCATCGACGGCGTCGGCGCCAGGTAATGCGGGTAGGCGACTTCCAGCAGGTTATGGGTGAAGGTCGGGTACTCGGCGTCGAGTTTCAATTGCACGCGGGCGGTCAGGTAGGCGAAACCTTCGAGCAGGCGCTCGACGTAGGGGTCGGCGCACTCCATTCCCGACAGCGTCAGGCGACCGGCGATCTTCGGGTATTCGCGGGCAAACTCCTGGGCGCTTTCGCGGATGTGCAGCAGTTCCTGGTTATACAGCTCCAGCAAACGGGGGTTCATGAGCGTCTCCGCTGCTCGGCGGGCAGCACCTGCACATGGCCGGACTCCAGGTCCAGCTCGGTGCGCAGCAGCAAGGGCAGGGCCACCGGCTGGGCCCACAGGTCACCCTGAATCTCGAAACTCAGGGCGTTATGGTTCATCTGTTCGTGACCGACATGCGCCCGCACCCGCACGCTATGAGCCAGGATGCGCGGCTCGAAGGTGATGATGGCGCGCTGGATCAGATTCTCCAGGGCGGCGATATCGACCCCGGACACACTGCTGCCGGCCAGCGGCGGCAGGCCATAGTTGATCACCGAGGTGCCTGCCGGCGTGTGCCGCGTGGTGTCGGCATCGAGCAGGGCGATGGTATTGAACAACCAGGTCAGATCGCGCAGCACCGAAGCCTTGAGCTGATTCATCGACAGCACGCGGCGATCCACGCTTTCCTGCGGATTGCCGGGCTCATCGTCGGTCAGGCGATCGAGCAGCGAGGGCTGCAGGCGCTCGCGTGGGGTCATGGGGCTACCAGTCAAAGAAGGCCACGAAATTTTTCTGGTCGATGGGGCCCTGCATCTGCATGCACAGCGGCGATTGCACGACTCGCGAGGCCTCCAGCTTTCCCTGGAGTAGGCGTACAGCCTGGAACAGACTGGTGCAGCGAGCGTCTGGGGCCGGCTCGGCAACGGCGTGGTAGACGATGACGATTTGCGCATCGTCATTGAATTTCTCTACCCGTGGCAAACCTTCGCGGTTCGTACTGAAGGAACAGGGGCTAGGGACCTGCAGTTGCACAAGCTGGCCGTCGGCGCGCTGCAATGCGCAGTGCTGCGCCTGTTGTTGCAGCGTCAGGGTGTCGCCGTTCAGGGCTACTTGCTCTGACACCGGCGCTTCGGCGCAGGCCAGCAGACTAAAGGAAAGGCTGCAGAGCAAGGCAGCGCAACGCAGAGGGCGATTCATGCCAACTCCCAGAACCAGACTTGCTTGGAATGGTGCGCCGGATCGTCGTAGGTGGCCGTCCGACCGCGATTCCATACATCTATATGGTCGCCCGTTCGGGTTTCATCCGTTTCACCCAGGCGGGCGAAGCAATCCTTGAAAAAGATGATGCCGGTTTTTTGCCCTAGCTTGATCCGGTCTTCGGCGCTGCCCGTGAGAATCGTGGGTCGACCGAGATGATGCTTCCATAGCCAGTTAGCCAGCGACTCGGCACCGCGCGCATGACCATGCGCACACTTGGGTTCGCTGTAGGTGGATTTGTTCACCTGGATCGTGAGTTCGTCGGACAAGGCGATACTCATGCGAATTGCGCACTGGTTGTCCCAGCCGCCATCACAGGGATTTCCTGCAGGATACTCGTCCAGAATCCTCTGGTAGGCATTGTGCAGATTGATGAACGAAGGCTTGGCCATGACAGAATCCTTGCTGTTTCCATCTTCCTGATAGCAACCACCCCCAGAGCACGGCACCAGAGGTGGTTGAGCGTCAGATCTTGACGTTGGAGCGGATGTTCCAGCCGTACTTGATCGGGCCGCCGTCCTTGGTGCCGTCCGCTTTCTGCGGCTGGTAATCGACGGTGACCTTGGCGAAGTTCAGGGTGATGTTCTCGATCAGACGGTCATCGCTGCCCGAGCCGCCGGTGCTCAGCGAGGAGATCAGTACTTCCTCGAGGTTGATGATCAGGTACTCCACCTGAGCGTCGCCGCCCGCCTTGCGCACGGTCAGAGTGACCTTGGGCACGTGCTTGCCGCTGGAGCAATGCATCATCAGGTTGGGGCTGGCCTTGTCGACGAACTTGGTCAGCGACAGGTCCTGGATGCTCACCTTGCCTGCGCCACCGCCGGTACCGGTGTGCATGTTGCCGGACTGGGACATGCCCCAGCTCCAGTTGAGTACTTCGATTTCGTCCTTGTGGGTCTTGTCCTGAGACTCGCCCTTGATGTCACCGATTTTGATGAAGATATCGACAGCCATGTTTTCTCCTGGGTGTGGTCATCGCCACGAGGGTGTGGAAATGCGAAAAGCCCGGGGCTTTCCATGTATCAGGCAGGCGGGCCTGACGCAGCGACGCCGCGCGGGACCCGCATGCCTGCCGGGGCTCAGGCGCCCTTGGCCGACGGCAGTTTGGAAACCAGCCGCAGCGACACCGTCAGCCCTTCGAGCTGATAGTGCGGGCGCAGGAAGAACTTCGAGTTGTAGTAACCGGGGTTGCCCTCGACCTCTTCCACCACGACTTCGGCGGCGGCCAGCGGATGCTGCGCCTTGGTGGTCTCGGTGGAGTGAGCCGGATCACCGTCGACGTACTTGAGGATCCAGTCCTGCAGCCAGAGCTGCATTTCGTCCCGTTCCTTGAACGAGCCGATCTTGTCGCGAACGATGCACTTGAGGTAATGCGCGAACCGGCAGGTGGCGAACAGGTACGGCAGGCGCGCGGCCAGGTTGGCGTTGGCGGTGGCGTCCGGGTCGTCGTATTCGGCCGGTTTCTGCAGCGACTGCGCACCGATGAAGGCGGCGAAGTCGGTGTTCTTCTTGTGCAGCAACGGCATGAAGCCGTTCTTCGCCAGCTCGGCCTCGCGACGGTCGGAGATGGCGATCTCGGTTGGGCACTTCATGTCCACGCCACCGTCGTCGGTGGGGAAGGTGTGCGCCGGCAGGTTCGGCACTTCGCCGCCGGACTCCACGCCACGAATGCGCGAACACCAGCCGTAGTGCTTGAACGAACGGTTGATGTTCACCGCCATGGCATAGGCGGCGTTAGCCCAGGTGTACTTGCTGCTGTCGGCGCCGTCGGTGTTTTCCTCGAAGGCGAAGGCCTCCACCGGATCGGTCTTGGCGCCGTAGGGCAGGCGCGCGAGAAAGCGCGGCATGGTCAGGCCGATGTAGCGCGAATCCTCGGACTCGCGCAGCGAGCGCCAGCCAGCGTATTCCGGGGTGGTGAAGATCTTGGTCAGGTCACGCGGGTTGGACAGCTCCTGCCAGGAGCCCATGCCCATCACAGTCGGCGAGGCGGCGGAAATGAACGGTGCGTGCATCGCCGCGCAGACCTTGGACAGCTCGCCGAGCAACTCGACATCGGGCGGCGACTGGTCGAAGTAGTAGTCGCCGACCAGGCAGCCGTAGGGCTCGCCACCGAACTGGCCGTATTCCTCTTCGTAGAGCTTCTTGAACACCGGGCTCTGGTCCCAGGCGGTGCCCTTGAATTTCTTCAGGGTCTTGTGCAGCTCCGGCTTGGAGATGTTGAGCACGCGGATCTTCAGCTGCTCGTCACTCTCGGTGTTGTTGACCAGATAGTGCAGGCCACGCCAGGCACTTTCCACCTGCTGAAAGTCGCTGTGGTGGATGATCTGGTTGACCTGTGCGGTGAGCTTGGCATCGATGGCGGCGATGATCGACTCGATCGACTTGATCGCATCGTTGGAGATCAGATCAGTCTGCGCCAGCGCCTGCTCGGCCAGGGTACGCACGGCAGTCTCCACCGCTTCCTTGGCACGTTCGGTCTTGGGTTTGAATTCCTGCATCAGCAGCGAAGCGAATTCGCTGGTCTGCTCGGTACTGGCCAGTGCGGCCTGGTCTTGTTGCAACTGTTCGCTCATGGTGGTCTTCCGAATCAGGCCTGGGGCTCGTTGTCCTGGGGTTTCGGCGCGCTAGCCAGGGCCTGCAGCAGTGCCGGGTCCTTGATCGCCTTCATGATGATGTCTTCGGCACCGGTCTTGCCGTCCATGTAGGTCAGCAGGTTGGCCAGCTGGGTACGGGCCTCCAGCAGTTGCTTGAGGGCATCGACCTGGCGCGCCACGGCGGCCGGGCTGAAGTCGTCCATGCTCTGGAAGGTCATGTCGATGCTCAGGTTGCCTTCGCCAGTCAGCTCGTTAGGCACGTTGAAGGCCACGCGCGGCTTCATCGCCTTGAGGCGCGAGTCGAAGTTGTCGACGTCGATTTCCAGGAACTTGCGCTCGGCCACTGGCGCCAAAGGCTCGGCCGGCTTGCCGGTAAGGTCGGATATGACGCCCATGACGAACGGCAACTGCACCTTCTTCTCGGCGCCGTACAACTCGACGTCATACTCGATCTGCACCCGTGGCGCGCGGTTGCGCGCGATGAACTTCTGAGAACTGCTGTTCGCCATGCTTTTCTCCTGGTCGCCTGACGCGACGCGGCGTGTCGGCCTTCGGCCATCTACGGTGAAGCGTGATCCCGCATGCCAGGCCGATCAGGCCTGGTCTGCGTCGGGGCCGCGCAGGTTTTCGAACTGGTTCATGCCATCGGGAATCAGGTTGCGCACGATGGTCGCGAAGTCGGCATTGACCAGGCTGCGAGCCCGGTTGAGCAGCACCGGCAATGGGCTGGATGGCTCGTGGCGGGCGTAGTAGGTGAGGATCCGCTCCAGGCTTCTGAGCACATCATCGCGGTTGCTGATTTCGCCGCTGCCGCGCGCTACGGCAGGCGCCGACGCGTGCTGCGCCAGCGGCTCTTGCGCAGCTTCGCCGCCTGCCGGGTAATCCTCCGAAGCGGCCCCAACCGGGCTGTCGCCGAGCACCTGCAGGGCAAGCTTGAGCGGCTGCTGCAGCGCAGAGAAATCCACGCCCTGTGCCGAGCCGACCTGTTCGCTGACCAGTTGCTCGATGGCGTTCAAACTGTGCAGCGCACGCTTCAGGGCTTCGTGTGTGAGCTGCAAGGCTTCGCTGTCGGCATCCTGCAGGGCGCCGCCGAGTTCCTCGATGCTGAGGTTTTCGCTATTGGCCAGATGCAGGCCGGCGGCATTCAGTGCCGCACGTACGGTGATGTTGCCGAACACCCGCGAACGTACCAGCACGGCACTGCGCAGCAGGCCGATATTGGTCTCGCAGGTCAGTGCGGAGAGGGTATTGATGCGTACGGTGGGGTCGTTGTCGTCATCGGCATCGAGCTGCGGATGAATCTCGGGCCAGTAGCGCGAGAGCAGTTCGAAGATCAATTCGAGGCTGTCGGCAAGGCCTTCGACGCCGCGCAAAGCCAGGCGGCTTTGCAGCAGATAGCGCGTGATGCGCAGGTCCTTGCTGCGCTGCAGCAGGAGGTGACAGCTCTGTTCCAACTGGCGCCATTCGGGCGGCTCGGCGGCCTGGATGGCATCACCCATGCTGCGCTCCGGGCGCCCCAGCGCATCGCGCTCAAGCTGGAGAAAATCGCTGTCGTATTCCAGATCTTCACCGCATGGCGATGCATCTGAAACAGCGGTGAGCAACAACGAATTCTCCACGTACTCGATCTCCTTATCGATTTGAACCGTGTCACAAAAGTGCAGTAGCTTCATCCTGGCTTGCACTAAGCCAATCAACCTTTAATATTGATTGGCCACTACCCGATATCGATGGCGTCGCGCATTTTTCAACTTAAAAATGTTTAAAGTCAAGGTAGACTGGCGCCCACCCAAGACCTTTGTGACTGAGGACAAAATTTCGGGAAGTTGCGCGCTTCAGCACATACGGGAATCACGAAGCAAAAGGTAAGATCGCGTGTTTTCGCGTTCCAGAGCCCGCTTGATGGACTTTTGAAGAGGGCTGTATGCGGCCTGAAAGCCGCATGAATCAAGGATTTCATGAGTTTTTCGGGATTCACGAAAGCCGGGCAAGGAGGCCACATGGCGCTGCGTTTGATCATCACCAGCTATCACAAGATCACCCCTGGTCAATGCCCCGAGAAAACCCTGGAATATGGTTCGCTAGCAATTGGCCGCGGGCCTGATAATGACTGGGTATTACCGGACCCGTCGCGCCTTGTTTCGACGAAGCATTGCCTCGTGCAAAACAAGGATGGCCGCTACTACATCACCGACAGCAGCACCAATGGTGTGGAGCTGGTCAAGGCTGGTGTACGCATGCAACGCGGCAACAGTGAACTTCTGAATCACGGCGAAGTTATTCGCATCGGTGAATACGAAATTCAGGTAGCACTGGAAAGTTCCATTGCAGAAGGCCCCGAGGCGTTTTCCGCCGTCCCTTCCGGGAGCAGTTTCGAAGCCCTGATGGCGAGCCATCAGGACGCTCCGCCCGCACCTTTCAGCTCCCCGGCAACCCCCTTCGACTCCCCGGCCAGCGCCCACCTGCAGAGCGTCGCTCCACATGAGACATTGCCGGATCTTTTCGACTTTCTCGGCCCAAGCACATCGGCGCCAGTACCTGTCTCCGATCATGTCCCGGCGCAGCAGCATGACTTCCGTCCACCAGAGGTCAGACCCCCTCCGGTCGAGCCGAAACCAAGCGTCGAGCCAGGCCTGATCCCCGATGACTGGGACCTGCTCGACAGCATCACACCAGCTGCGACGACCCCGACAGCAGCGCCAGCCGTGGACCTTGCCCCGCAGGCAGAGCCGGCACCTTTGCCACCTCCGCCTGCAGCACCCGCGCCTGCTCCCGCCGCCAGTCAGCCGCAGGCCGCTCAGCAGGCCGCTCAGAACGACGACGCGCTGCTGCAGGCCTTCCTCCGCGGTGCCGGGCTGGAGCGCCTGCGTCTGGATACCCAGCAGGCAGCCACGCAGATGGAAAGCATCGGACGCAGTTACCGCCTGATGGTCGATGGTCTGATCGACGTGCTGCGGGCGCGCAGCAGCCTCAAGGGCGAGTTCCGCCTGCAGCAGACCATGGTGCAGCCAGTTGAAAACAACCCGCTGAAGTTCGCGCCCAACGCGGAAGAGGCCCTGCTCCTGCTGCTGCGCGGCGGCAATTCGGCGTTCATGTCGGCCGACCAGGCCGTGCAGGACGGCTTCGATGATCTGCGCGCCCATCAGTTGGCCGTCATGGCAGGCGTGCAGGCGGCCATTCGTCATCTGCTGGCGCGCTTCGAGCCGCAGGAGCTGGAAGCGCGCATGGGCAAGGGCGGCGGGCTGGCCAGCCTGCTGCCGAACGCTCGCCAGGCGCAGTGCTGGCAGCAGTTCGTCGAGCTCTACGCGACCCTTTCGCGCGAAGCCGAAGACGATTTTCAGGACCTGTTCGGCCGCGAGTTCGGCCGGGCCTATGAGCAACATATCGCCCGTCAACGTCGCCCTTGAGGGCGTAGACAAGGATTAGCAACGTGCGCAAACGATCACCCCGGCCCGTTCTGTTGGGCCTTCTGCTGGCAGCACTGAGCAGTGGTTGCAGCAAGGACGCGATGGAGAGTGCCGACACCGCGCAGGAGCCGACCACCGTCGTCCTGCTGCTGCAGGCTGGCGATGAGCTGAACCCCACCACCGACGGCTACAGCGCGCCCGTACGCGTGCGCCTGCTGGAGCTGCGCAGCGCCGCCGCGTTCAGCCGCACGGATTACTTCAGCCTCGCCGAACGTGCGGCGGCAAGCCTGGGCAACGAACGGGTGGCTGAGGATGAATGGCTGGTACACCCCGGCCAGACCCGTGAATTGACCCGTGTGCTGGATCCGGCAACCCGTCATCTCGGCCTGGTGGTCGGCTACCGCGAAATCGACCGGGCGCAGTGGCGCCTGGTGCTGGAGCCGAAGCAGGACACGCTCACTCATTACCGCATCGACCTCGGGATCAACGCCGCCAGCGCTGCTGAGCTCGCCGCGCCGTCTCGCCTTGATTCTCGCTAACAGGAGCCCCCTGATGTCCTGGAACAACCGTGTGATCTGGTCCGAAGGCATGTTCATCGGCACCCAGCATTTCCAGCAGCACGACCGCTACCTGGAGGCGCTGATCGATGCACGTAGCCGCCCACTGTCAGCGGCTGGCTGGGGCTTCGCCGATCTGCAGCTCGATATGGGGCTACTGGCACAAGGCAAACTGGCCATCGTCAGCGCCCGTGGCCTGTTACCCGACGGCACGCCGTTCAATATTCCGCAGGACGACGTGGCGCCAGCGCCGCTGGAAATCCCCGACGACCTGCGCGACGGCGTGGTCTATCTGGCCCTGCCGCTGCGCCGGGCAGGTGTGCGTGACACCGTCGAAGCGGGTGAAGCCCTGGGTGGCGCTCGCTACCGTGGCCAGGTTCGCGAGGTGCGTGACGACAACGCCGCATTCGAAAGCCGCGTACCGGTGATGGTCGGCGAACGCGCACTGCGTCTGCTGACCGCCGCCGACGGCCTGCAGGAATACGCTGTACTGGGTGTGGCGCGAGTCCGCGAAAAACGCGCCGACCGGGCCCTGGTGCTGGACGAACAGTACATTGCGCCACTGCTTGATGTGGCAGCAAGTGCGCCGCTGGCCGCTTTTCGGGGTGAGCTGCTGGGGCTGCTGCATCAGCGCGGCGAAGCCCTGGCCGGCCGAGTGGTCGCCTCCAGCGCCGGCGGCGCCTCGGAGATCGCCGATTTCATGCTGCTGCAACTGGTCAAC
>CAMPIF010000027.1 GCA_946886245.1 Ectopseudomonas composti
GGCATACGAGATCTGCGCATGTCTCGTGGGCTGGAGATGTGTATAAGAGACAGCATTACGAGTCGTTCCCGTTGCGCACAGCGCACCCTACGCTTGTGCCGCTAGCGACATTCTGATGGCACCCGAAGGGCGGGAGAGGGAGCTTACTCGCCCATTACGAGTCGTCTTCCGGTGCGCACTGCGCACCCAACGCTTCATTCCCCCTCAGCGCTTTCTTCACCCTCCTCCGGCAACAGATCCAGCCAACCGGCCAGCACCATCTGCGCCTCTTCCACACCCATGCGCTTGGGTGCCGAGAACAGCTGGATGCTGATGGCCTCGCCCCACTGCTTGTGAATTTCCTGGCGCACCTTGAGCAGCGCGGTCTTCGCCGCACCGAAGGCCAGCTTGTCGGCCTTGGTCAGCAAGATATGCAGCGGCATGCCACTGGCCACCGACCAGTCCAGCATCATGCAGTCGAACTCGGTCAGCGGATGACGGATATCCATCATCAGCACCAGGCCGCTCAAGCTCTCGCGGCTGCCCAGATAGGCTTCCAGATGTTTCTGCCAGTGCTGCTTGAGCGGGATCGGCACCTTGGCATACCCATAGCCAGGCAGGTCGACCAGGCGACGCTCGTCGTCCAGGCGGAAGAAGTTGAGCAATTGCGTGCGCCCGGGGGTCTTCGAGGTGCGCGCCAGGCTGGCATGGGTCAGCGTATTGAGCGCGCTCGACTTGCCCGCGTTGGAACGGCCGGCGAAGGCGACTTCCAGGCCGCTGTCCTCGGGGCACTGATCGACCTTGGCGGCACTGATGAGGAAGCTGGCCTGCTGGCACAGACCGATGATGGGATTTTTCGGGAGCATGGGGTATCCGGTGGTTACCTCGATCCGCAGAGAGGGTGTCTACAAATGGCTGCGCGCGGCCATGCTGCGTTGGAATCAACCTCGCATGCGAGCCCAGTCAAAATGCTCATGTACTACTCGTACACTCCGCTTTTTCGGCTGACTCCGCCTTGCCTGACCTTTGCTCGCTGCTTTGTAGACACTCTCTTGATCGTTCGAGGGATTGCGACATTTGCGCGCACCTGCCGCACGCCAGGTGGCGCGGCAAGCGGCGTCGTTTCCGTTTCAGCGTTGCCAGTATATAATGCCGCAGATTTTGTGTGCGCTTTGTCCCACCCGCAGGAACCCGATTGCCGGGAGCGATTACATCTCTGCTCGATAGAAAGCAGAACGTTCCCTACCCTGATGAGGTTGATTTGATGAAGAAAATGCTGCTCGCTGCTGCCGTTATGACGCTGTCTTTCAACGTCTATGCTGCTCAGGATCCGCAAGCTGTGTATGACCGTTCCTGTGGCGTATGCCACAACGGCCAGATTCCCACGGCGCCCAAGAAGGGCGACAAGGCCGCATGGGAACCACGCCTGGCCAAGGGCATGGATACACTGGTGCAGAGCGTCACCAATGGTTTGAATGCCATGCCGCCGCGCGGCCTGTGCATGGACTGCACGGCCGAGGATTACCAGGCGGTCATCAAGCTGATGACCGAATGAGTGAGCCCCGCCGATAACCCTTCTCTCTTTTAGCCGTAATTGGATTAGCTGATGAACAAAGTACTCGTGAGTCTGCTGTTGACCCTGGGCCTCACCGGCGTGGCTCAGGCTGCTGGCGATGCCGAAGCCGGTCAGGGCAAAGTTGCTGTCTGTGGTGCCTGCCATGGCGTCGATGGCAACAGCCCTGCGCCAAACTTCCCCAAGCTGGCCGGTCAGGGCGAGCGTTACTTGCTCAAGCAGCTGCACGACATCAAGTCCGGTGACCGTCCAGTGGTCGAGATGACCGGCATGCTGGACAACCTCAGTGATCAGGACATGGCTGACATCGCTGCTTACTTCTCCAGCCAGAAGATGAGCGTTGGTGCTGCCGATCCCAAGCTGGTCGCGCGTGGTGAAGCGCTGTTCCGTGGCGGCAAGCTGGAAGAAGGCATGCCGGCCTGCACCGGCTGCCACTCGCCCAACGGCGCTGGTCTGGATGCCGCTGGCTTCCCGCAGCTGGGCGGCCAGCACGCCCAGTACGTTGCCAAGCAGCTGACCGATTTCCGCGAAGGCAACCGCACCAACGACGGCGACGCGATGATCATGCGTGCCATCGCTGCCAAGCTCAGCAACAAGGATATCGAAGCCGTGTCCAGCTTCATCCAGGGGCTGCACTGATAAGCAGTTCCAGGCGACCACTGTTGCAGTTGGTAAGACAAAGGGTGGCTACGGCCACCCTTTTTCATTTGCGTCGCGGCTACAATGGCCGGAACCTGCATCGTGTCGCCCGGTCTTACTAGCGATTCGCCACGAGGCGATGCCTACTACCAAGGAGTCCCCCATGCGTAACCTGATTCTCGGCGCCGCTCTGGCCGTCAGCAGCCTGTTCGGTATCACTGCTCATGCCGAGCCAGTGGCTGGTCAGCAGTACGTTGAGCTGAAGAGCCCGGTGCCGGTTTCCAAGCCCGGCCAGATCGAGGTGGTGGAGCTGTTCTGGTACGGCTGCCCGCACTGCTATCAGTTCGAGGCGACCCTCAACCCCTGGGTCGAGAATCTGCCGGAAGACGTCAATTTCGTTCGCGTGCCGGCGCTGTTCGGTGGCATCTGGAACGTGCACGGTCAGGCGTTCATCACCCTGGAAAGCATGAAGGTCGAACAGAAGGTGCATGACGCCGTGTTCACCGCCATCCACCAGGAGAAGAAGAAGCTGGCTTCGGCTGAAGAGTTTGCCGACTTCGTTGCGACGCAGGGCGTTGATCGCGATGCCTTCCTCAAGACCTTCAACTCCTTCGCCGTCAAAGGCCAGATGGAAAAGGCCAAGAAACTGGCGATGGCTTACCAGGTCACGGGTGTGCCGGTGATGATCGTCGGTGGCAAGTATCGCTTCGACCTGGGTTCGGCCGGTGGCCCGCAGCAGACCCTGCAGGTCGCTGACCACCTGATCGCCAAGGAACGCGAGGCGCTGTAAGCGACCGCAGGCGCGAAGCATGTTGCGCCGCTGGCGAAAGACACGTGCGGTTGGCCTGTGCGATCCACAGGTCAACCGGCACTGTTCGCCGCAGGCCGACTGGCCAGCCGACGGCCTGCTGCGTCTGCTCAGTTTCAACGTCCAGGTCGGCATCAATACCCAGCGTTACCATCACTACCTGACCCGCAGCTGGCAGCACCTGTTGCCCCATGCCGGACGTGTCGGCAATCTGCAGCGCATCGGTGATCTGCTTGCCGACTTCGATCTGGTGGCTTTGCAGGAGGTCGATGGTGGCAGCCTGCGCTCGGGCTACATCAATCAGGTCGAATACCTGGCCCAGCAGGGCGCCTTTCCCTACTGGTATCAACAGCTCAATCGCAATCTCGGGCGCTTCGCCCAGCACAGCAATGGCGTGCTCAGCCGCTTGCGTCCCACCCTGCTGGAAGATCATCCGCTGCCTGGTCCACCCGGACGTGGCGCGATTTTCCTGCGCCTTGGTGAGGGCGAGCAGGCACTGGGCGTGGTGATGATGCATCTGGCGCTGGGTGCGCGCACCCGCACGCGGCAACTGGCTTACATTCGTGAGCGCGTCAGTGAGTTTCGCCACCTGGTGCTGATGGGCGACATGAACACCCATGCTGTCGACCTGCTGGAGAACTCCCCGCTGCGCGACCTCGGCCTGATCGCGCCGCAGGTCGAAGCGACCTTTCCCAGTTGGCGACCGCAGCGCTGTCTCGATCATATTCTGCTCAGTTCCGAGCTCGAGCTGGGGCGCGTCGATGTACTCAGTCAGCCGATTTCCGATCACCTTCCCGTGGCCGTGGAAATCCGCCTGCCGGAAGCACAGAATGCTGCGCAAATGCCTATGCTGAAGACGCCATCTCCCGAGTAAGCCGTATGAGCGATGACGCGCAACGCTGGAAAGACAAATACCTGAGCAGCCTGGAGCAGCAGGAAAAGCTCGACCGCCGTTGGGAGTTGCGCCTGGATCTGCTGCGTCGTGGCCTGGTGCGCAGCAGCCTGGCCGCCGAGGGCGCGGACAAGGCGGTCGATCAATGCATGCAGGAAATGCGCGAAATCCTCCGTCGCGACGATATGGACGCCGCTTTGAGCGGCCTCATCCCGCGTCTGGAAAAGGCCGTGCTGGATTCCGAGCAGCGCCGTCAGCAGCGTGCCGGCGAGGCGGCGACTGCACTGGCTGCCTTGATCGAGCAACTGCAGCGTCTGCAGCCGCCGCGCGAGGTGCGCAAGGCCCTCAAGTCACTGGGCAAACAACTGGAGGACGCCACCAGTCATCAGTATCTGCTGCCTGCGCTGCTCAGCCAGCTGAGCAATCTGCAGGGGCAGGCGCTGACCGTTCTGCAGGCTCCGGTGCAGGAGCAGCCGGGTCTTCTCCAGCGCCTGTTCGGTTCGCGCGGCGAAAGCAATACCGATGCGCTGGGCAATGTCAGCGAGGCCACTGACGTTGCCGAGGAGCCCGCACCAGCATTGACGCCAACGCCAACGCCAACGCCAACGCCAACACCAACGGCCGTAGCGGTGGCGAACGAGCCGCCTCCCGGTGTTTCCAGCATGCCGGCCCGGCATCAGGTCCACGACGCTTCGCCTGTGCTCGACAGCCTGCCGCTGCCGCCGGGGCTGGTGCGGCAGGAGGATGCTGGCGACAGCCCGTTCTCATTGCCCAGCAGCGAACCCGGATACAGCGCGGTGGCGCCGCATATCGCCAGCAGTCTGCGCAATCTGCTCGACGAACTCGAACTGCCGGCGCGCCATTTGCCGCAAGGCGAAGCGCTGCGCCTGCGCCTGGAGGGCAATCTCAACTGGTACGAGCTGGTGCCGGTGCTGGATGACCTGGCTGTGCTGGTGCTTGCCGTCACCGATAGCGGCCAGCGTGAGTTCGCCGGTTATCTCAAGCAACTCAACGAGCGTCTGGCTGCCTTCATCGAAACCCTCAGCGAGGCACACGAGGGCTACAGTGCTTCAGTGGAGAATGCGCGCAGTTTCAACCAGCAACTGCGCGATCAGGTCAGCGATCTGCAGCACAGCGTGCAGGAAGCTGCCGATCTGGAATCGCTCAAACAGGCCCTGGAGCAGCGCCTGGAAGGGCTCTTGCAAAGTGTCAGCAGCCAGCAGCGTCAGCGCGACAGCGATGGAGATGACGTGGCCGAGCGGCTACAGGGGCTGGTCAAGCGTGTCGCCGAGATGGAGCAGGAGGCGCAGCAGTTTCGCGAGCATATCGAGGAGCAGCGACAGAAGTCCTTGCTGGATCCTCTGACCGGGCTGCCCAACCGTGCTGCCTGGAGCGAGCGTCTCGACCTGGAGGTCGCTCGTCGCCAACGTTATGGCGGCCAGTTGTTGTTGGCGGTGCTGGACGTCGATCACTTCAAGCGGATCAACGACGGCTACGGCCACCTGGCAGGTGACCGAGTGCTGAAGATCATCGCCGGGGAGCTCAGCAAGCGTTTGCGCAAGACCGACTTCATCGCCCGTTTTGGTGGCGAAGAGTTCGTTCTGCTGATTCCTGCAACGCCGCCGGAGGGAGGTGTCCAGCTTCTGGAAACCCTGCGCGCGGCAATCGAGGCCTGCCCGTTCCACTTCAAGGGCGAGCCGGTGACCATCACCTTCTCCGCCGGTATCGCGGAATTTCGCAATGGCGAGGCGACCGAGGTCACCTTCGAACGTGCCGATCAGGCGCTGTATCGCGCCAAGGGCGCGGGGCGTAACCGAGTCGAACAGGCGGCCTGATCCCTTCTGCGTCGGGCCGCAGCGGCAGGCGCTGCGGCTCCCTGAAGAGCGACCCACTCCCTCTAGGGCGTTGCTTCAGCCGGGCCCCTGCTGGTCGCTGATGCGGCAGCAGCGGTTCGTGCCCGTGGCGCGTGATCGTCCTCGTCCTGCAATGGCACCTCATTGCCCTGCGCGTCGTACAGCTTGCCGCCGATGAAGTGATCGCCATCGTGCAGGGCTTCGATGTCGCGGTAGCGCAGGCTGCGCTCGGTGCCGGCAACGAATACCGACTGCTGATCCGAGTTGCCGGCGGTGAAGTGGTTGAACAGCAGGTTGAGCAGGATCGCCATGATCGCCGCCGAGCTGATGCCCGAGTGGAAGATGGTTTCGAACCAGGCCGGGAAGTGATGGTAGAAGCTGGGCATGGCGATGGGGATCATGCCGAAGCCGATGGAGGTGGCGACGATCACCAGATTCATGTTGTTGCGGTAGTCGACCTTGGCCAGGGTGCGGATGCCGCTGGCGGCGACGGTGCCGAACAGCACGATGCCGGCACCACCGAGCACCGAGGTCGGCACTGCGGCGATCACTCGGCCCATGATCGGCAGCAGGCCGAGGGTGACCAGAATCAGCCCGCCGGTGGCGACCACATAGCGGCTCTTCACGCCAGTCACGGCAACCAGGCCGACGTTCTGGGCGAAGGCGCTCTGGGTGAAGGAGCCGAACAGCGGGGCAACGACACTGGCGATCATGTCCGCGCGCAAACCATTGCCGAGGCGTTTGGAATCGACTTTGGTGTCGATGATGTCGCCGACGGCAAGGATGTCGGCCGAGGTTTCCACCAGGATCACCATCACCACGATCAGCATCGAGATGATCGCTGCCACCTCGAACACCGGCATGCCGAAATGCAGCGGTGCCGGGAAGGCCAGCACCGGCCCGTCGCCCACCTTGGAAAAATCGGCCATGCCGAATACCAGTGCCACCAGGGTGCCGATGACCATGGCCAGCAGAATCGACAGGCGCGAGAGGGTGGCGCTGCCGACCTTGCTCAGCAGCAGCACGGTGGCCAGGGTGAAGGCGGCCAGGCCGATGTTGGCCATGCTGCCGAAGTCGGCTGCACGGCTGTTGCCGCCCATGGCCCAGCGCGCGGCCACAGGCATCAGCGTCAGGCCGATGGTGGTGATGACGATGCCGGTCACCAGCGGCGGGAAGAACTGGGTGATCTTGGAAAAGATCGGCGTGATCAGCAGACCGATCGCCGCTGCGCCTATCACCGCGCCGAACACCACGGGTAGCCCGCCTTCACCGCCATTGGCGCCGACTATCGCCACGATGGTGGCGACGCTGGCGAACGACACGCCCTGTACCAGGGGTAACTGGCAGCCGAAGAACGGCAAGCCGATGGTCTGCAGCAAAGTGGCGGCGCCACCGACGAAAAGCGAAGCGGCGATCAGCAGGCCGATGTCGGCAGGCGACAGACCAGCGGCCTGGCCGACGATCAGGGGGACGGCGACGATGCCGCCGTACATGGTCAGTACGTGCTGCAGGCCGTAAAGCAGATTGGAGCCGAGGCCGAGGTTCTCGTCCTCTGGGCGCTGAGTGGTGGACGTCATGGGGAAGCTACTCGCTGTTGTTCTTGTGCGGTCAATGTAGACATTTTGTTGCCATATTGGCTACTACTTTGTATACATTTTTTCGAGTGTTTATCCCTGGAACCGTTTCACCTCTGTTGGTCATAAAATTCCCGCATAGGCTGGAAGTGCTCGAATCTGACCGTGTCGCCGACTCGCGAGGCGACCCCGTCAGGCTCTAGACTATGCGCACTAGCCACCGGAGACGCCCATGGACATCTTCAGCATCGCCGTGCTGATCTTTTTGGTCACCGACCCTTTCGGCAATATCGCCATCTACATTGCCGCGCTGAAGAACGTCGAACCGCGCAGACGCTTGTGGATCGCCGCGCGCGAACTGCTGTTCGCTCTTGGCCTGTTACTGCTGTTCCTCACCTTTGGTGACAAATTCCTCACCAGCCTCGGCCTGTCACGCGAGGCAACCGCGATTGCCGGCGGTATCATCCTGTTCGTCATCGCCATGCGCCTGATCTTTCCCGGCCCGCAAGGCCTGCTCGGCGACGTGCCGGATGGCGAGCCGATGCTGGTGCCGTTGGCCACGCCGGCGGTCGCCGGACCTTCTGCTCTCGCGGTGCTGATGACCCTGCGCAACACCCACACCGGGCCGCTCTGGGAGCTTTACCTGGCGCTCATCCTGGCCTGGGCAGCGACGGCATTCATCCTGTTGCAGGCTTCGTTCCTGCAGCGTTTTCTCGGTAATCGCGGGTTGATGGCGGTAGAGCGATTGATGGGCATGCTGTTGATCATGCTCAGCGTCGACATGCTGCTGGACAACCTGCAGAGCGTATTCGGTCACGCATGAAGTCTCTCTGCCTTGCCCTGGTCCTTGTTCTGCTTGTCGGTTGCACCGGTGGTCTGCGTATCGATGACAGCCACACGGCGACCGGTCAGAACAGCCGTGTGCAGTACGTCGTGCTGCACTACACCTCCGCTGACCTGCAGCGCTCGCTCGACCTGCTGACGCAGACCGAGGTGAGCAGCCACTACCTGATCGGTGATGCACCGCCGACGGTCTATCGTCTGGTGGATGAGAACCGTCGCGCCTGGCACGTCGGCGTCAGCGAATGGAAAGGGCGCACCTGGCTCAATAGCACCACGATCGGCATCGAGCTGGTCAACCAGGGTTACTACCAGACGCCGGCCGGTCGTTACTGGCAGCCTTTCGCGCCGCAGCAGATCGATACCCTGATCGTGCTGCTCAAGGACATCGTCAAACGTCACCAGCTACCGCTGGGCTCGATCATCGCGCACAGCGATGTGGCGCCGCAGCGCAAGGTCGATCCGGGCCCATTGTTCCCCTGGAAGCGTCTGGCCGACGAGGGCCTGGTGCCCTGGCCGAACGAAGACGCCGTGGCGCGCCAACAGGCGCTGTTCAGCGCCAGCCTGCCCAGCGTGCAGTGGTTCCAGGAGCAGTTGGCGCAAAACGGTTACAGGGTGCCGCAGCATGGCGAGCTGGATGAGCTGACGCGCAACGTCATTGCCGCCTTCCAGATGAAGTATCGCCCGGCCAATTACGACGGCCAGCCGGACGCCGAAACCGCAGCGCGGTTGTTGGTGCTCAATCTGCAGGCGGCAGGATAGAACTCAGCTGGGTGTGCTGCCGATCAGCCGGGAGTCGGCCAGCGCGGCACTGCGATGAACGGTGGCGGCCTGGTATTCGGGGTCAGAGAGCATGCTCAGAAAGGCTGCTGACGAGGGATAGCGCACCAGCAGAAGCAAGTCCCAGCGCTCTTCCTTCGGTGCGATGAGCGCCAGGTGGACATCAGCCATCACCTGCACCTCACCGCCCACCCCCTTGACCTTGTTCAGCGCGGTGCGACTGTAGCGCGCATAGGCTTCGCGCCCGCTGCACGGCACGTGGAGGCTGCCTGCGTCGTACGCGGCTTGATCGTTGAAACGAAGCAGATTGAGCATCAGGATCGGTGTATCGCTGGGCATGTGCTCGGCGAATGCCAGCAGATCCTCGCGGTTGGGGTTGATGCTGGGCATGCACGTTCCTCGGCTGGCGTTTTTCCTGAGCCTCCCGCCTGAAGCCGAGTACGGCAAGCGCTATTGATCCTTCTGATAGCCAATCATCTGGTCGGCGTGGTGCTGCACTGCGGTCGCTGTACCGGCAGGCCGATCAGCGTGGGCCAGGTTGGAAATCGCGTGCA
The DNA here is from genome assembly GCA_946886245.1 of Ectopseudomonas composti. Next base: position 9,493 of record CAMPIF010000027.1, read on the forward strand.
TCACGCGCCCAGACGTCCAGCACCGGTTTGAGATCCTCCAGGGTCAGTTGCGTGCTGCTGTTCTCCAGCGTCAGGCCGTGACCCTTGCGCACCACGCGCAGCACCGGTTCGCTGGTGCGGGCATCGAGGCCCTCCAGCTCGATGAAAATGGCGCTGTCGCGGTCACGGGTGCCAGCGGCTGTGGTTGCCGCAGCGAGTACCAGGGCGACAGGAATCACTTCATAGGCCTTTAGCCCTTCGGTGGAAACCGTCACGCTGGTGATCGCGCTGCGCAGTACCAGGCTGTCCATGGTCGGTTCGTTGACCACCGTCATGCGTCCCTGCAACTCACGGATCAACGCCTGATGCAGATAATCACGGACGCTTTCCAGCGTCTGCGCGCTGACCTGATCGCTGGGGGCTGGTTCTGGATAGAAGGTCGGCTTCTCCACATACACCGTCGTGTAGCGTTCGCTGCTGAACTGCGGCGAAACCCAGCGCAGCACCGGTGCGCCAGTGGCTGAAGTGGCTGGCTGGAGCTGGGAGTAGTCGGCGAGGTAGCCGGAGAACTGGGTGGGTTTGGTGGTCTGGCTGGCGCAGCCGCTGAGCAGGAAACCAGCGAGTAGAGCCAGGCAAAGCGAGTTGGCGTAACGCATCGGAGGACTCTCCTGTCCAGGGGCCTGCAATCAGCCTAGATGCCGCTTCGTCAACCCGCCAGTTCGCTCAAGCGTTGAGCGAGAAGCTTGAAGTCATAGGGTTTCACGATGCTCTCGGTGGCCGCCGCACTGTCGCGGGCGCGCACCGCTTCGAGCAGGTCGCGTTCGTAATAGCCGCTGGCGAACAACACCGGCAGGGTCGGTCGCAGCTGGCGAGCGGCTTCCACCAGTTCGCGCCCGTCCATCCCGGGCAGGCCGATGTCGCTCATCAGCAGATCGAAGTGCTGCTCGCTGCGCAGCCGCTCCAGTGCGCTGTGCCCATCGCGCAGGGCGAGGACGCGGTAGCCGAATTCCTCGAGTACTTCAGCGGTGAGTTGGCGCACCACATCGTCATCCTCGACCAGCAGAATGGTCTTGGCACGGGCGCAGTCGATTTCGGTCATGGGGCTCTCTGTTTCAGCGCGCAGAATGCGCGAATGTTTGGCAAACTTCGCAGTCGGTGCGCGGTCAGTGTGCCATACGCCTTCTCCGGACAGACAAGAACAAGCGAGACAATCATCGAATGGACGTCCCAATGTCGAATGAGTCCGCAATGGACGAAAAAGGCTTTCGCCGGATTCTCAACCGTAACGTCGCGCTGCCGCTCGGCCTGGGTCTGGTCGGCGCGCTGTGCTTCGCGCTGTTGATCGGCTACCTGCTCAATGTGATCCGCTGGGTCGAGCACACCGACCAGGTGCTCAACAGGGCCAGCGAGGTGTACAAGCTGACGCTGGACCTGGAAACCGGCATGCGTGGCTTCCTGCTCAGCGGCGAAGAGGACTACCTCGCGCCCTACGAGCAGGCGCGCGGCAAGTTTCGTCCGCAGACCGAACAGCTCATCGACATGGTTTCCGACAACCCGTCGCAGGTGCAGCGTCTCGAACGTCTGTTGGCCATGCAGGAGCAGTGGGACCTCTATGCTCAGGACGTCATTGCCAGCCGCCGCGACGGCGGCAACTTCATGGCCGAGGTCGGGCGTGGCCGGGGCAAGAATCTTACCGATGGCATGCGCCGCGAGCTGGATACCTTCATCAACAGCGAACGTGAACTGCGTCAGCAGCGCAATGCCGAAGTAAGCAGCACCACGCTCTGGGGGGCCGGCATCTACCTGGTGGTCAGCATCCTGTTCAGTGCCCTGTTGGCGCTGTTCGGGCGCCGTGAGCTGATGAACCTCTCGCAGACCTATTCACAGGCGATGGCCAAGCAGTCCGATTATGCCGATGAGCAGCGTCGCCGCGCCTGGCTCGGTGGTGGTCAGAACCTGCTGGCGGAGCGTTTGATTGGCCAGCCGCAGGTACAGGAATTGGCCGACCGCTCCCTTGAGTTTCTTGCCGAATATCTCGATTGCGTGGTCGCCGCCCTGTATCTGCGCGATGCCCAGACGGGCGACCTCACGCGCGTTGCCGGTTATGGCTTCAGTGAAGACGCCAGCCTCAAGGCGCATTTCTATCGCGGTGAGGGGCTGATCGGACAGGCTGCTCGCGGCCGGCGTCTGGTCTGTCTGGATGATCTGCCGGCGGATTACATCAAGGTCGCTTCGAGTCTCGGAGAAGGCCAGCCAGTGAGCGTCGCCTTGCTGCCGCTGCAGTCCGAAGACCGCGTCAACGGTGTAATCGAACTGGCCTTCATGCGCGTGCTGGAGCCGCGTGAGCGCGAGTTCCTCGAGGCCATCGCCAGCAATGTCGGGATGGCACTTGAAGCGGCGCGCTATCGCCAGCGCTTGCAAGAGGTGCTCGGCCAGACCCAGCAACTCAACGAGGAGCTGCAGACCCAGCAGGAAGAACTGCGCGCGGCCAACGAGGAGCTGGAGCAGCAGGCGCGCGTGCTCAAGGAGTCCCAGGCGCACCTGGAAACCCAGCAGGCCGAGCTGGAGCAGACCAACGAGAAGCTCTCCGAACAGGCGCAGACACTGGCCGACCAACGCGACGAGCTGGACCAGCGCAACACCACCCTCGGGCGGATTCAGGCGCAGCTGGAAGAGCGTGCCGAGGAGCTGCAGCGCGCCAGCCGCTACAAATCCGAGTTCCTCGCCAACATGAGCCACGAGCTGCGCACGCCGCTCAACAGCTCGTTGATCCTGGCCAAGCTGCTGGCGGAAAACGGCAACGGCAATCTCGACGATGAGCAGGTCAAGTTCGCCGAGTCGATCTACTCGGCCGGCAACGATCTGCTCAATCTGATCAACGACATTCTCGATATCGCCAAGGTCGAGGCCGGCAAGCTAGAGATACGCCCCGAGCGCACGCCGCTGGCGAGCCTGCTCGAAGGCTTGCGTGATGTATTCGTACCGCTGGCTGGCGAGCGCAGTCTGAGTTTCGAGATCGAGCAGCAAGGCGAGCTGCCGCCGGTGCTGTTCACCGATCGCCAGCGTGCCGAGCAGATCCTGCGCAACCTGCTGTCCAACGCCTTCAAGTTCACTGACCGTGGCGGCGTGACCCTCAGCGTGTCGCGGCAGGACGACCAGAACCTGGCCTTCGCCGTGCGCGATACCGGCATCGGCATCGCTGCGGATCAGCAGCAGGCGATCTTCGAGGCCTTCCGCCAGGCCGATGGCACCACCAACCGCCGTTATGGCGGCACCGGCCTGGGGCTGTCCATCTCGCGTGATCTGGCCGGGTTGCTCGGTGGCTCGATCACGGTCAGCAGCGTACCGGGCGAGGGCAGTACCTTCACCTTGCTGCTGCCCGAGCGTTTGGTCGAAGGTGCAGCTCCCAGCCAGCCGATTGCCGCGCCTCGGGTGGCGGTCGAACCGTCGCTGCCGGTTGCCGCAGCCATTGCCGCGCCGGTGATGCCGCGAGCGCCAGCGCCGTTCGCCGATGACCGCGAGCACCTCGACGAGCGTGGCGGCCGCCGCGTGCTGGTGGTCGAGGACGAAGTGCGCTTCGCCCGCATCCTCTTCGATCTGGCTCACGAACTGGGTTACGCCTGTCTGGTGGCGACCTGCGCCGACGAAGGCCTGGAGCTGGCGCGGCAGTACCGCCCGGATGCCATCCTGCTCGACATGCGCCTGCCCGACGGCTCCGGTCTCGGTGTGCTGCAACGGTTGAAGGACGACCCGCAGACCCGCCACATCCCGGTCCATGTGGTTTCGGTGGAGGATCAGAGCGAGGCTGCGCTGCACCTGGGGGCGGTTGGCTATGCGCTCAAGCCCACCAGTCGCGATCAGCTCAAGGACGTCTTCGGCAGGCTCGAGGCCAAGCTCAATCAGCAGGTCAAGCGCGTGCTGCTGGTCGAGGACGACCCGTTGCAACGCGACAGCGTTGCCCGCCTGATCAGCGACGAAGACATCGAGATCACCGCCGTTGCACTGGCTGGCGAAGCGCTGGAGAAGCTGCGCGACACGGTGTTCGACTGCATGATCATCGACCTCAAGCTGCCCGACATGCAGGGCAACGAGCTGCTGCGGCGCATGGCCGAGGAGGACATCTGCTCCTTCCCGCCGGTGATCGTCTACACCGGTCGTAACCTGACCCGCGACGAGGAAGCCGAGCTGCTCAAGTACTCGCGCTCGATCATCATCAAGGGCGCGCGTTCGCCAGAACGTTTGCTGGATGAGGTCACCCTGTTCCTGCACAAGGTCGAGGCCGAGCTGTCTAGCGAGCACCAGCGCATGCTCAAGACCGCGCGCAGCCGCGACAAGCTGTTCGAGGGTCGGCGCCTGCTGCTGGTGGACGATGACGTGCGCAACATCTTCGCCCTCTCCAGCGCGCTGGAGCAGAAGGGCGCCACGGTGGAAGTCGCGCGCAACGGTTTCGAAGCGCTGGACAAGCTGAGGGAGCGTGAAGACATCGACCTGGTCTTGATGGACGTGATGATGCCGGAGATGGACGGCTACGAAGCCACCCGGCAGATTCGCCTGGAGAATCGCTGGAAGAACCTGCCGATCATTGCGGTCACGGCCAAGGCGATGAAGGATGACCAGGAGCGCTGCCGCGAGGCTGGCGCCAACGATTACCTGGCCAAGCCCATCGACCTGGACCGTCTGTTCTCCCTGATCCGCGTGTGGATGCCCAAGCTGGAGCGTCTGTGATGCCTGATGAAATCGAGCTGCGCCTGCTGATCGAGGCGATCTACCTGCGCTACAGCTACGACTTTCGCGACTACTCGAAGGCCTCGCTCAAGCGCCGTGTACGCCAGGCGCAGGCGCAGTTGGATTGCCCGACCATTTCGGCGTTGCAGGCGCGCATCCTGCACGAGCCGCAGGCGTTCATGCAGCTGCTGCAGTACCTCACCATCCCGGTCAGCGAGATGTTCCGCGACCCCGAATACTTTCTCGCCCTGCGCGAGCAGGTGGTGCCGTTGCTGCACACCTATCCTTCGCTGAAGGTCTGGGTGGCTGGCTGCAGTACCGGCGAGGAGGTGTATTCCCTGGCCATCCTGCTGTACGAGGAAGGCCTGCTGGAGCGCACCATGATCTACGCCACCGACATCAATCCGCACTCGCTGGAGAAGGCCGAGCAGGGCATCTTCGCCCTCGACAACCTGCGCACCTATACCCAGAACTACCAACTGTCCGGTGGCAAGCGCGCGTTCTCCGACTACTACTCGGCGGCCTATGACCGGGTGCTGTTCGACAAGTCGCTGCGCACCAACCTGACCTTCGCCGATCACAGCCTGGCCACCGACAGTGTGTTCGCCGAAACCCATCTGGTGTCGTGCCGCAACGTGCTGATCTATTTCAACCGCGACCTGCAGGACCGTGCCCTCGGGCTGTTCCACGAATCCCTTTGCCACCGCGGCTTTCTCGGTCTGGGCAGCAAGGAGAGCCTGGATTTTTCCGCCTATGCCCGGCAGTTCGAAGCGGTGTCGCGGCCCGAGCGGATTTTCCGCAAGCGATGAGCAGCCAACGGATCACTCTGCGGGGCCAGGTGCGTGCGCCGCTGCAGGCCCTGCTGATTGGCGCCTCGGCCGGCGGTGTCGAGGCGCTGCTGAATCTGCTCGAAGACCTGCCGCCGGACTACCGATTGCCAGTGGTCTGCCTGCTGCATCAGCCCGATCGCAGCGACAGTCTGCTGGCCGATCTGCTGCAGCGACGCCTGCAACTGCCCGCCAAGGAAGCCGAGGACAAGGAGTACCTGCGCGGCGGCGTGGTCTACGTGGCGCCCGCCGGTTACCACCTGTCCATCGAAAGCGAGCGCAGCTTCTCCCTCAGTCGCGAGGAACCACGGCATTTCTCCAGGCCGTCGATCGATATTCTTTTCGAGTCCGCCGCCGATGCCTATGGCGAGCAGCTGGCTGCCGCGCTGCTCACCGGCGCCAACGAGGATGGCGCGGCCGGTCTGCTGGCGATCAAACAGGCCGGCGGCCTGACTCTGGTGCAGGAGCCTGCCGATGCACTGGTGCCCACCATGCCGAATGCCGCGCTGGCGCTGCTTGAACCGGATTTTCTCCTGTCTATCAATGCCATGCGCCTGCTGCTGGCCGAACTGGATGCCCTGCCATGCTGAGGAAGATTGAAGCCAAGGTGCTGATCGTCGACGACCTGCCGGAAAACCTGCTGGCATTGCGTTCGTTGATTCAGAGCGAGGATTGCACCGTGTTCCAGGCCAGCAGCGCCGATGAGGCGCTGTCACTGCTACTCGAGCACGAGTTCGCCCTGGCCATTCTCGACGTCAAGATGCCAGGCATGAACGGCTTCGAACTGGCCGAGCTGATGCGCGGCACGGAAAAGACCAAGCATATCCCGATCATCTTCGTCAGCGCTGTTGGCCGCGACATGGACTACGCCTTCCGTGGTTACGAGAGCGGCGCAGTGGACTTCCTGCACAAGCCGCTGTCGCCCTTCGAGGTACGCAGCAAGGTGGCGATGTTCGTCGAGCTGTACCGCCATCGCAAGGCGTTGAGCATGCAGCTGGAAGTGGTCGAGGCGGCGCGTCGTGAACAGGAGGCGCTGCTCGCCGAGCTGCGCGAGACCCAGGGCGAGCTGCAGAAAGCGGTACAGATGCGTGACGTGTTCATGTCCATCGCCTCGCACGAGCTGCGCACGCCACTCAATGGTCTGATCCTCGACGTGCAACTGCGCCGACTGCGCCTGGAGCAGGGGCGCATGGATGCCTTTACCCCGGACAAACTGCAGGAGATGGTGGCACGCGACGAGCGACAGATCCGCAGCCTGAGCCGCCTGATCGACGACATGCTGGATGTTTCGCGCATTCGTACCGGCAAGCTTTCCGTGCGTCCAGAACCCGGCGACCTCGGCGTGCTGGCTGGCAACGTGGTGGAGAGCCTGGCCGCGCAGTTCACCCATACCGGCAGCCATATCGAGTTGCACGTCGAGGATCCGGCACCGGTGATGATGGACGAGTTCCGCATCGAGCAGGTGTTGGCCAACCTGCTGACCAACGCCCTGCGTTACGGGGGTGGTAAACCCGTATCGGTGTGTGTGAGGGCGGTGGACGATATGGCCCGTGCCGAGGTGCGTGACCAGGGGCTGGGTATCTCCGAGGCTGACCAGCGGCGGATCTTCGAGCAGTTCGAGCGCGTTTCTGGTGCCAGCGTCGCGCAGGGGCTGGGGCTCGGCTTGTTTATCAGCGAGCAGATCGTCCAGGCCCATGACGGGCGCATCGAGCTCAGCAGTCGTCTCGGCGAGGGCTCCTGTTTCAGCATTCTGCTGCCGCTACGCAGTTGATCGTGCAAATTGCACGTGTCGTGATTCATGCATCTTGCAAAGTGCATGGGTGAGGGGCTTGGTAATTGTTTCAAGTATTTGATTTATAAGGATATTTTTTATGCATTGAGGTTGGCATGAGCGCTGCAGAATCAGTCATGTAAGCCCCCGACTGATCTGCTGATGGAGAAGCGTCATGAACATCGTCCGAGTGAGCCTGTTTTGCGTCGCTGCATTGCTGGTCAACGGAGCTTACGGCAAAGATTTCAGTGATTCGGCTGGCGCCATCGCCAAGACGGCCGAGCTCACCCTTTCCAACTCGTCGCTGTGGGAATCGCGTGTCGCTGCGCAGCAGGAAGGCTCTGCCGAACTGCACGCGAAGCCCTCTCGCGCTGTCGGTGCCATCGGTGACGATGCGCAGTGGGTGCGCATTTCCGACGAGGGCGACACCGATACCGCCAACCGTGAGCCGCGTCCTGCCAACAGCACCCCACGCTGGGTGTTCTGACCGACAAGGAGTCCTGCCGTGTCCAGAAGTGCCATCCTGTTGTTGATCATGACCCTGTCGAGTCTGGCTGTGCTATGGCTGAGCCCCGCTCTGGACGGGGGTGTCGCCCTGCTGCTCAAGGGAGGCTGCGTCGTCTTCGGTGCGGGCTTTCTGGTCGCGCTGATGGCCGGGCGCCGTATCAAGTTCGACCCGGTGCTGCGCTGAAGCTGATTCCGCGCCAAGGAAACAAGAAAACGCCACGAAGACCGTGGCGTTTTTTATTGCGCGTGAAT
>CAMPIF010000028.1 GCA_946886245.1 Ectopseudomonas composti
GACATGGAAACGCCGGTGCTGGTCTCCGGTTACCTGGAGGCCAGCAACGTCGGCGCCATCGATCAGTTGGTGGCGACCATGAGCCTGAACCGCCTGTTCGAGACCCAGGTAAAGATGATGAAGGCCGCCGAGGACCTGTCCGAAGCCGGCAACCGGATGATTCGCGGCAGTTGACGGTTCGTAGGGTGGGCTTCAGCCCACCGGCGTGTTCCGCCATGGTGGGCTGAAGCCCACCCTACCCAATGAAACGAATCGCCGCTCGGCCCACCCTCGGGTGACAGGAGACGACTACGTAGCCCGGATGCAAACCGGGAACGATTTCCCCGGATTGCATCCGGGCTACAGGTATAGAGGAGACACGACATGAGTTCCGCACTTTGGGTCAGCAAGACCGGCCTGGCTGCTCAGGACAAGGCCATGAGCGCCGTGGCCAACAACCTGGCCAACGTCAACACCAATGGCTTCAAGAGCGACCGCGTGGTGTTCGAGGACCTGTTCTACGCCATCGAACTGCAGCCAGGCGCGCAGGCCGATGAGGTCAACACCGTGCCTTCGGGCATCCAGCTCGGCAGCGGTGTGCGCGTGGCCGGCACGCAGAAGGTGTTCACCGAAGGCAGCATCCAGACCACCGGCCAGCCGATGGATCTGGCCATCATCGGCGCCGGCTTCTTCCAGGTGGAAGCGCCCAACGGCGACATCTACTACACCGAGAACGGCCAGCTGCAGCTCAATGCCGAAGGCATGATCGTCAACTCTCAGGGCCTGCCGCTGACGCCGGCCATCGAAGTGCCGGCCGGCAGCAGCCGCTTCACCGTGGGCAGCGACGGCATCGTCACCGCCGTGCTGGCCGGCGATACCCTGCCTTCGGAGCTGGGCCAGATCACCCTGGTCAGCTTCACCAATCCGAGTGGCCTCGAAGCGCTCGGCGGCAACCTCTACCGCGAAACCGTGGCCAGCGGCGAGCCGGTCGAAGGCGTGCCTGGTGAAGAAGGCCTGGGCAACCTCAAGCAAGGCGTGCTGGAAGGCTCCAACGTGCAGGTGGTCGAGGCGATGGTGGCGATGATCTCCATCCAGCGCGCCTACGAGGCCAACGCCAAGGTGCTCGACGCCGCGTCGGGCATGCAGCAGTTCCTCAACCAGACCGTGTGATTGCCATGAAGCGCCTGATCCCGCTCGCCCTGCTCCTGACCCTGGGTGGTTGCGCCAGCTTCAACGAGATGCTGCCCGACGAAGACTCGAGCCAGTACGAACCCTTGCAACTGGACTACAGCGTGCCGCCGAGCACCGGTGGCGGGCTGTTTCGCAGTGGCTACAGCGGTTCGCTGACCGGCGACAAGCGTGCGGTGCGGGTCGGCGACATCCTCACCGTGGTGCTCGACGAGTCCACCCAGTCGAGCAAGAGCGCCGGCACCAGCTTCGGCAAGAGTTCGGGCGTGTCCGTCGGTATTCCCACGGTGCTGGGCAAGACCTATGACCGCCTGGAAAGCTCCGCCGAGGCCGAGCGCGACTTCAATGGCTCGGCGCGCAGCTCGCAGCAGAACACCCTGCGCGGCTCCATCGCGGTGACGGTGCACCAGGTGCTGCCCAACGGCACGCTGCTGATCAAGGGCGAGAAGGCCCTGCGTCTGAATCAGGGCGACGAATACATCCGCCTGGTCGGCCTGGTGCGCATGGACGATATCAACCGCGCCAACCAGGTGTCCTCGCAGAACGTAGCCAACGCGCGCATCTCCTACGCCGGGCGCGGCGTGCTCAGTGACAGCAACTCGGCCGGTTGGCTGACGCGCTTCTTCACCAGCCCGCTGTTCCCGCTCTGAGGCCCAGACCATGATCAAACGTATTCTCGTCGCCTGTGTCCTGAGCTGGCCGCTATTGGCCAATGCCGTGCCGCTGATGGACCTGGTGGACATCGAAGGCATTCGCGGCAACCAGTTGATCGGCTATGGCCTGGTGGTCGGCCTCGACGGCACCGGCGACAAGAACCAGGTGCGCTTCACCAGCCAGTCGGTGGCGAACATGATCAAGCAGTTCGGCATCAACCTGCCGCCGAACGTCGACCCCAAGCTGAAGAACGTCGCGGCGGTGACCGTGACCGCAGAAATTCCGCCGTCCTACAGCCCGGGGCAGACCGTGGATATCACCGTCGCCTCGCTGGGCGATGCCAAGAGCCTGCGGGGCGGCCAGTTGCTGATGACCCCGCTGCAGGGCGTCGACGGAGAGACCTATGCCCTGGCCCAGGGCGCCGTCGTCGTCGGCGGCCTGAATGCCTCCGGGCAGAGCGGCTCCAGCGTGGCGATCAACTCCGCCAACAGTGGCCGCGTGCCCAACGGCGCCACCGTCGAGCGCCTGATCCCCAGCGACTTCAGCACCCGCGACGAGGTCATGCTCAACCTGCGCCAGCCCAGCTTCCAGACGGCCGCGCGGGTCGTCGAAGCGGTCAACGGCCGCTTCGGCAGCGGCACCGCCAGCGCCCTGAACTCGACCAAGATTTCCATTCGCGCCCCCATCACCAGCACTCAGCGCATCGGCTTCATGGCCATGCTCGAAGGCCTGGAAGTGGAAGAGGGCCGTGAACGGCCGCGTGTGGTGTTCAACAGCCGCACCGGCACCGTGGTGGTTGGCCAGGGCGTGCGCGTCAAGGCCGCCGCCGTGGCCCATGGCACGCTGACCGTGACCATCAGCGAGAACCCCCAGGTCAGTCAGCCCAATGCCTTCTCCGGCGGTCAGACCGCCGTGGTGCCGCGCTCCGATGTGGCCGTCAGCCAGGACAAGAACGCCATGTTCAAGTGGCCCGACGGCGCCAGCCTGGACAGCATCATCAACACCGTGAACAGCCTCGGCGCCACCCCGGACGATGTCATGAGCATCCTCCAGGCGCTGGAACAGGCCGGTGCCCTCAACGCTGAACTGATCGTGATCTGAGCCATGAGCATCGTATCCCTCGCCCAACACATGAACAGCCACCGTGGCAGCGCCGATGGCATCGGCACCGCCCGTGAGCAGCAGCTGCAGGCCGCGGCCGAGCAGTTCGAGGCGCTGTTCCTGCAGCAGATCCTCAAGCAGATGCGCAAGGCCAGCGACGTGCTCGCCGAAGGCAATCCGATGCGCAGTCGCGAGATGGACACCATGCGCGACTTCTACGACGAGGTGCTGGCCGAGACCCTGGCCGGGCGCAAGCAGACCGGTATCGCCGACATGCTGGTCAAGCAGATGTCCGGCTCGACGTCCCAGGCGCCGGACCTGGAGGTGGCCGCAGCTGCTGCCCGTTCGGCGGAGCTGCCGCAGCGTTCTTCCAGCAGCCTGCTGGAGCCGCTGCGCGCGACCTGGCAGCGCGGCGTCGATGGGCTGGGCAAGGTCTGGGACAAGGGCTCGGCCGGTTTTCTCGCCCTGGTCGATCGCGTCATCCAGCAGGAGTCTGCCGGTCGTGTCGACGCCGTATCGCCCAAGGGTGCGCGCGGCCTGATGCAACTGATGCCGGACACCGCGCGGGAGATGGCCGCCGAACTCGGCCTGCCGTTCGATGAGGCGCGCCTGACCTCGGACGCCGACTACAACAAACGCCTGGGCAGCGCCTACCTGGACAAGATGCTGCAGCGTTACGACGGCCATCAGGCGCTGGCCCTGGCTGCCTATAACGCCGGCCCCGGCCGCGTCGACGAATGGCTGAAGGTCAATGGCGATCCGCGCAGCGGCGAGATCGCCACCGGCGCCTGGATCGAGCGCATTCCCTTCCAGGAAACCCGCGATTACACGCGCAAGATTCTCGGCGATCTGGCCAGCCGCGAAACACCGGTCAAGGACGAAGTACAGCAGCAGACCTCGCTCAGCGCGCAGACCCGTCAACAGCTGGCCAGTGCCCTGAGTGCCGACAGTGGCCTGTTGCTCGGTGCTGTCGCCAGCAAGCAGGTATTGCCGCGCGAGGCATTTAAGTCCACCGCAGATTCCGTCGCCCTGTCTTCAGTAACAGCCCAATCCGCTGCCGACGATGCCCGCGCGCCGCGTCTGGCGGCCTTCGCTCAGCCGATGCGCTTCGAGCGTCAGGAGTCCTAAGTCGTGAGCATCCTCAACCAGATCGCCTACAGCGGTGTGCGTGCCAGCCAGGTCGCCCTGGCCACTACCGGGCAGAACATCGCCAACGTCAATACGCCCGGTTTCAGCCGCCTGCAGACCATCACCGGGTCGCTGGCCGGGCAGGGTGGCTTGAGCGTCGGCGGCGGGGTCGAGGTGATCAGCATTCGCCGCATGACCAACGAATTTCACAACCAGCAACTGTGGCGCGCGACCACCGAGGAGAACTTCTACGGCGCCTCGCAGCAGTACCTGACCGCACTGGAAGCGTTGATGTCCGGCACCGGTTCGAGCATCAGCGCCGGCCTCGACCAGTTCTTCGCCGCGCTCAGTGAAGCCAGTGCCACGCCGGGCTCCATCGCCCTGCGTCAGCAGATCATCAGCGAGGCCGGCAACCTGGCGCAGCGCTTCAATGGCCTGAGCAGCAACATCGATGCGCAGGTCAAGGCGCTGCAGGAGCAGCGCACCGCCATGGCCACCGAGATCAACGGCCTGACCGAGAACATCGCGCTGCTGAACAAGAAGATCGTCGAGACCGAGTCGGTCAAGGGTGACAGCACCGCACTGCGTGATCACCGTGAAAGCCTGATCGGCGAACTCAGCCAGTTCGCCAAGCTGCGCGTCAACGAGACCCCGGACGGCTCGGTCAGCGTCGCCCTGGCCAACGGCCAGCCGCTGGTGGCCGGCCCGACCGCCGGCCAGCTCAAGGTGACGATGACCGCCACGGGGGAGCAGGAAGTCAGCCTGGCCTTCGCCGGCACCAGCTTCCCGCTGCGGCAGGATGGTTTCGGCGGTGCGTTCGGCGGCCTGTATGACGTCGAGTACAGCAGCCTGCGGCCGAACCTGGACGCCCTGCACGACATGGCCGGGCAACTGGCGCAGATGGTCAACGACGTGCTCGCCACCGGCTTCGATCTCAACGGCAACCCCGGCCAGCCGCTGTTCGTCTATGACCCCGCCAGCACCACCGCCTTGCTGCGTATCGAGCCGCTGACCGCCGAACAGCTGGCGTTCTCGTCGGTGGCGGGGGAGACCGGCAACAACGAAGTGCTGCTGGATCTGCTCGACCTGAAGAACCAGACCATCACCCTGGGCGGCAGCCAGGTCACCCTCAACGATGCCTACGCCGGCCTGCTCGGCCAGGTTGCGAGCGACAGTCGGCAGAACCAGGCCGATTTCAAGTCCGCCACTGCCGTGACCCAGCAGGCGCAGTCGCAGCGCGACAGCGTCAGTGCCGTGAGCCTGGACGAGGAGGCGGTCAACCTGATGACCTACCAGCAGGCCTACCAGGCCAACATGAAGGTGATCAACACCGCCAACCAGTTGTTCGACGACATGCTTGCCGCGTTCTGAAGCGGCTTTTAGAGAGATTCAGCCATGATGCGCATCACCAATTCGCAGATCACCTCGCTGATGCACAACTCGATGAACAGCAGTTCCGCCGAGCTGGGCAAGCTGATGCAGCAGATGGCCACCGGCAAGCGCATCCTGCTGCCGTCCGACGACCCCATCGCCAGCGTGCGCGTGCTGCGCGTCGAGCGTGAGGAAGCGAGCCTGGAGCAGTTTCGCAAGAACATCGCCAACGTCTCCGGCAGCCTCTCGACTCAGGAAGCCAACCTCAAGTCCACTTCCGACGCGATGCTCAACGTGCGCGATCTGCTGCTGTGGGCGGCCAACGGCTCCAACACCAGCGAAGACCTGGCCGCCATGGCCGGTGAGCTGTCGATCATCGAAGACACCATCTTCAGCTTCGCCAACGTGCGGGACGAGGAGGGGCGCTATCTGTTCTCCGGCACCCTCAGTGACACCCCGGCGCTGGGCTTCGATGCGGCCACCCAGACCTACAGCATCACCGGCAACGACAAGCACCGTCAGGCCGCCGTGGCCAACGGTGTGCTGGTCGACGAGAACGTCACGGCGGCCAGCGTCTTCGGCGCCGGAGTGGGCATGCTCAACGAGCTGCGTGGTCTGATCAACACCCTGCAGGACCCGGCGCTGGACGCCACCGATCCGGCCGTTCGCCAGCAGATCACCGACACCCTCGGCGCCCTGGATGATGCTCATGGGCGTGTCATGGGCTCGATCACCGACCTCGGTGGCCGGCAGAACGCACTGACCCTTCTGACCGACAGCAACGAGGATGTGTCGCTGGTCAACCAGAAGATCGAAGGCGAGCTGTCGCAGCTGGACTATGCCGGCGCCACGATCGACCTGAACAACTACCAGCTGGCGCTCGGCGCGACGCAGAAGACTTATCTGAAGATCAACGAGATGTCGTTGTTCAGCCTGCTGTAAGGAGCCTGCGGTGATCAAGGTCGATACACAGCTCCCGGTCGTCACGGCGCTCGATCCGCAGGCCCGCCGCCCGGTACAGGGCGAGCAGCCCGTGCAGCGCCAGCGCAAGCAGTTGCCCGCTGAGCCTGCGTCACCGCCGCGTGGCAAGAGCGCCACGTTCAATCTGCAGCTCAACCAGCAGTTGACCTCGATGCAGGCGGCCGACAGTTACCTCGGCGAACTGGCCGGGCGACTCGGTCAGCTCAAGCTCAGTCTCAGCCGCGAGCTGAGCAATGCCCAGGCCGGTGAGCGCGACGGCATCAAGCGTGAGCTGGAACAGGTACGCAAACTGCTCGCCGAACGCAGCCAGCGCTCCGGCGAGGCGCTCGATGCCAGCTTCAAGTTGCGTCTCAGCGAGCCGGTGCGCAGCCGCTTCAGCCTGCAAGGGCTGGACTCCATCGCTGCGGTGCAGCAGGCCGGCAAGGAAACCCTGCTGTTCAGCGCCGGGCGCAAGCTGGCCGAGCCGCTGGCGGTGGTGCTCGACGAGGGCCTGAGCGAGCAACAGATTCTCCGTCGTTTCAACGCCGGCCTCGGTCCGGCAGGCATCCGCGCTGAAGTCGATAATGGCGGGGCGCTGAAATTCAGCGCCCGCGAGAGTGAATGGCAGCAGCTCAAGGGCGAGCTGCGCGTGCAGGGTGAAGGCAAGCTGGCGAGCCAGGCTCAAGCAGCCGTGGTCAGCCACGAGGAGCAGATGCTGCGCCTGCCCGAGGCGGCGCGCCTCGATGGTGCCCGCGAACTGCGCCGGGCACTGGACGAAGTGGTGGCGGCGCTGGACCGGATCGGCACGCTGCGTGAGCAACTCAGCCACCGTCAGGAAGAAATTCGCGAGTTTCTCGCCCGTCATGCCGATCACAACGAGCGTGAATGGGCCAAGGAGTTTGCCGGTGAAGTGTTCAGCCTGATGCGTCGCAGCCCCAGCAGCTACGCGGCAGTCACCCAGACCGTGGTCGCCCAGTCCAATATCAGCCGTTCCAGCGTGGTCAGCCTGTTGTCCTGATCGCTTGCCTCTCCTCAGCCGTCGGTCGCCCTCCCCCTTTTTTGGCGACTGGCGGCTTTTTTGATTCCCGAGCGGCTGGTCACTGGGCGCAGGCATTTTTGCTGCAGGGTTGTTGGCTTTCAGGAAGAGGACATCCGGCCCGATGCCGGTCAGCTGATTTGACCATTGATCCGCTTTTTGACTGGTCGCACAGAAATGATGGCGTTTTAACAGCTATCATCGCCCCCTCTCCGCAGTGTGTGGGCCCGGCGCCCGTCCTATCTGCCCTCTCGCATTCCAATAAAAACCCCGCATTCAAAGGGTTCAACCCGTTCCGGTGGCTTGTGCTTCCGGTGCATTGCCTTGTTCTCGAATTTTGGAGTACCGACGTGTTGAAGAAGTACCTGACTCTCCTCCTGCTTGCCTGCACCGCGCTGGTCAGCGTGCCCAGCCTGGCGCAGTTGAGCGATTCCGAAGCCATGAACATGGCCGGTCTGCAGCGCTCGCTGACCCAGCGCATGGCCAAGAACTACCTGATGATCGGTGCCGATGTGCGCGTGGATGCCGCCCAGCGCCAGCTGCAGGAAACCATCCAGCGTTTCGATGCCAGCCACAAAGCGCTTACCGAATATGCCCCTAACGCCGAGATCAAGGCCGCGCTGGCCAGGATCGACGGCACCTGGGCCACCTACCGTCAGCAGCTGGAAGCCCAACCGGAGCAGGCCAAGGCCGCCCAGATGCTCGCCACCAGTGAGGAACTGCTGCAGCAGACGCAGACCGTCAGTGCTCTGATGGGCAAACACCTGGGCGCCATGGGCGCATCGGTACACCGCACCGGCTGGGCGCGCGTACAGACCCAGCGCATCGCCATGCTTTACATGGCCAAGTCCTGGCACGTGCAGGCGCCAGAACTGGACGCCAAGCTGGACACCGCCGTGAGTGACTTCGAAACCATCCTCAAGGAGCTGGAAGCCCGGGGTACGCCGAACGAGGAAATCGCCAACACCCAGCGTCGCGCTCGCGCCAACTGGAGCTTCACCCTCAAGGGCATCGACCTGCACGCCAACGAGGGCTTCGTCGGGACTGCCATCACCATCAGCACTGATTCGTTGTTCCGCCATCTCAACGAGCTGACCCGCCTGTACGCGGGCCTGCAGGCCAAAGAGGCCTGATAGCCATTCGCTAGTTCGTCACCTTGGCGACCCGCTTTTGCGCTATAAACAAGCGTTAGTCGGGCAGAGGTGACGGGCATGAGCGAAGCAACTGATCAGGCGGTGTACAAGACCCTGCTGGAGTCCACCCGGGCGATTCCCTGGAAGATCGACTGGAAGACCATGACCTTCGCCTACATCGGCCCGCAGATCGAGACGCTGTTGGGCTGGTCGCAGGCCAGTTGGGTCAGCGCCGAGGACTGGGCGACGCGCATGCACCCGGACGACCGCGAGAAGGTGGTGGAGTTCTGCATCGCGCAGTCGCAGAACGGCGTCGATCATGAGGCCGACTACCGCGCGCTGACCGCCGCCGGCGATTACCTGTGGATTCGCGACGTGGTGCACGTGGTGCGCGACGATAACGGCGAGGTGGATTCGCTGATCGGCTTCATGTTCGACATCAGCGAGCGCAAGAAGACCGAAGAGCAGCTGCTGACCCTGCAGAAGCAGCTGGAGGAATACTCCTACAAGGACGGTCTCACCGGCGTGGCCAACCGGCGCATGTTCGACAGCGTGCTGGCCACCGAATGGGCCAATGCCCAGCGCACCCAGCAGCCGCTGTCGCTGATCCTGCTGGATATCGATCACTTCAAGCAGTTCAACGACCACTACGGCCACCTCCAGGGCGACGACTGCCTGAAGAGCGTTGGCCAGGCACTGAGTCGCGCGGCCAGCCGGCCACGGGATTTCGTCGGCCGCTTCGGTGGCGAGGAGTTCGTCCTGGTGCTGCCGGAGACCGACGAGGCCGCCGCCCGCCATATCGCCGAGCGCTGCCGCCAGCAGGTGCGCCAGCAGCGCATTGCTCACGAGCGCTCTGCGGTGTCGTCCCTGCTCACCATCAGCCTCGGTGTCGGCACTATCGTGCCGGGCGCTCACGATCGCCCGCTGGATTTTCTCAACAGCATCGACAAGCTGCTCTACCAGGCCAAGCAACGCGGTCGTGACCGGCTTGAAGTAGCCAGAATGCCTGCTCGCTCGCAGCTGGATGGTGCCGCTGACGCCCGCGCTTGAGCAATCGTTAACCTGGGCGTAACGATAGCGCGAGCTGCTTGATTGATGACCACAGGGTCACGCTCCTAATGTGCCTCCACGACAGCGGAACTCGTGGAGTCTTCAATGACAACAACAATATCCCCACCGCCGCAGTGGTCGCGTCGTCGCGCTGAAAAAGCCCGGCGACTCGATCAGGTGCGCAACCTCGCCGATGGCGTGGTCCTGCCCAGCGACAAGATAGTCACTGCACTTGAGGCACTGATTGCCCCCGGTGATCGCGTGGTGCTCGAGGGCAACAATCAAAAACAGGCGGATTTTCTTTCCCGCTCGCTGGCCAAGGCCGATCCCGGCCGTCTGCACGACTTGCACATGATCATGCCCAGCGTCAGTCGCGCCGAGCACCTGGACCTGTTCGAGCGCGGCATCGCCCGCAAGCTCGACTTCTCCTTCGCCGGGCCGCAAAGCCTGCGCATCGGCCAACTGCTCGAAGACGGGCAGATGGAAGTCGGCGCCATTCACACCTATATCGAGTTGTATTCGCGCCTGCTGGTGGACCTGATCCCCAACGTCGCGCTGGTCGCGGGCTTCCAGGCCGACCGCCACGGCAACATCTACACCGGCCCGAGCACCGAGGACACCCCGGCGCTGGTCGAGCCCACGGCCTTCTCCGACGGCATCGTGATCTTCCAGGTCAACGAGATCGTCGACGAGCTGCCACGCGTGGACATTCCCGCGTCCTGGGTCGACTTCGTGGTGGTGGCCGACAAGCCCTTCTACATCGAACCGCTGTTCACCCGCGACCCGCGCCATATCAAGCCGGTGCATGTGTTGATGGCGATGATGGCGATTCGCGGCATCTACGAAAAACACAAGGTGCAGTCGCTCAACCATGGCATCGGCTTCAACACCGCCGCCATCGAACTGATCCTGCCGACCTACGGCGAATCGCTGGGCCTGAAAGGCAAGATCTGCCGCAACTGGACGCTCAACCCGCACCCGACGCTGATCCCGGCCATCGAGACCGGCTGGGTCGAGAGCGTGCACTGCTTCGGCACCGAGCTGGGCATGGAGGGCTACATCGCCCAGCGCCCGGACGTGTTCTTCACCGGCCGCGATGGCTCGATGCGTTCCAACCGCATGATGTGCCAGCTGGCCGGGCAGTACGCGGTCGACCTGTTCATCGGCGCCACCCTGCAGGTGGACGGCGAGGGCCATTCCTCCACCGTCACCCGTGGTCGTTTGGCCGGTTTCGGCGGTGCGCCGAACATGGGCCATGACCCGCGCGGTCGCCGTCACTCGACACCTGCCTGGCTGGACATGCGCCCGGCCGACAGCGACGCGCCGCTGCTCGAGCGCGGCAAGAAGCTGGTGGTGCAGATGGTCGAGACCTTCCAGGAAGGCGGCAAACCCACCTTCGTCGAGCAACTCGATGCCGTCGACATGGCTAAGAAGGTCGGCATGCCGCTGGCGCCGATCATGATCTACGGCGATGACGTCACCCACCTGCTCACCGAGGAAGGCATCGCCTACCTGTATAAGGCGCGCACCCTGGAAGAGCGCCAGGCGATGATCGCGGCGGTGGCCGGCGTCACCGCCATCGGCCTGCGCCATGACCCGAAAGACACCGCGCGCATGCGCCGCGAAGGGCTGATCGCCCTGCCCGAGGATCTCGGCATCCGCCGCACCGATGCCAGCCGCGAACTGCTCGCGGCCAAGAGCATCGCCGAGCTGGTCGAGTGGTCGGGCGGCCTGTACAACCCGCCCGCCAAGTTCAGGAGCTGGTGATGAATGCACTCACTGCACTTCAGCCGCAGCTATCGCTGTCGTTGGGCGATTGGCTGGCGGATTTAGCCGTCGACGCGCTGATCGACGAGGCCGACCTGTCGCCCAAGCCGGGCCTGGTCGACCGTCGCGGCAGCGGCGCCCACACGGATTTGCACCTGGGCCTGATGCACGCCTCGGCGCTGGCCTTGTGGCCGAGTTTCAAGGCCATGGCCGAGGCCGCGCAGCAACGCGGCGAGATCGACCAGACGCTGCGTGAAGACGTCGGCCGCATCGGCCGCGAAGGCGAGGTGGAGATGCTGCGCGTCACCGGCGGCGTCAACACTCACCGTGGCGCGATCTGGGCGCTGGGGCTGCTCGCAGCCGCAGCCGCGCTGGATCCCCGTGAGCCGGCGCCAGCGCAGGTCGCCCTGCGCGCCGCACGCCTGGCGCTGCTCAATGACCGCGCCGCGCCGCTCAGCGGCGACAGCCATGGCGCGCAGGTGTGCCGTCTGTACGGCGTGCATGGCGCTCGTGAGGAGGCGCAGCTTGGCTTCCCTGCGGTGATCCGACAGGCCCTGCCGCAACTGGCGCGCAGCCGAGCCGCCGGGGCAGGCGAGCAGAACGCCCGCCTCGATGCGCTGCTGGCGATCATGACCCAGCTGGCCGACACCTGTGTGCTCTACCGCGCCGGCATGGCCGGGCTGAGCTGTATGCAGAGCGGTGCCCGCGCGGTGCTCGCCGCTGGCGGTTGCGCCAGCCTCGACGGACGTCGCCTGCTGCGTGACCTCGAACGCGACATGTTGCGCCTGCGCGCCTCGCCTGGCGGCGCTGCCGATCTGCTCGCCGCCACCCTGTTCCTCGACCGCCTGCAGCATGGCCTGCCGGCGCCGCTTGGGAGTCTGTGAAATGGAAACCCTGTCCTTTGAATTTCCCGCCGGGCAACCGGCGCAGAGCCGCGCGCTGGTGGGTTGTGTCGGCTCCGGCGACCTGGAGGTGCTGCTCGAACCCGGCCAGGCCGGCACCCTGGCCATCCAAGTGGTCACTTCGGTGAACGGCAGTGCGCCGCGCTGGCAATTGCTGTTCGAGCGCATGTTTCGCGAGCAGCAGCTGCCCGCGCTGAACATCTCCATTCATGATTTCGGCGCCACGCCGGGTGTGGTGCGCCTGCGCCTGGAACAGGGCCTGGAGGAACTGAACCATGGCTGAGCAAGACATTGCGCGCCTGCTGGCGCAGCGCAGTTTTACCGAACTCGGTGCCCGCGAGCGTGCCCGCGCACTGCTCGATGCCGGCAGTTTCCGCGAGCTGCTCGACCCCTTTGCCCGGCTGATGTCGCCCTGGCTGCCCAAGCAGGGCATCGTGCCGCAGGCCGATGACGGTGTGGTGGTGGCCAAGGGGCTGATCGATGGTCAGCCAGCGGTGGTCATCGCCATCGAAGGCGCCTTTCAGGGCGGCAGTCTGGGTGAAGTAGGCGGGGCGAAGATTGCCGGTGCCCTGGAGCTGGCCGCCGAAGACAACCGCAACGGCACGCCGACTCGCGCCGTGCTGCTGCTGGAAACCGGTGGCGTGCGCCTGCAGGAGGCCAACCTGGGCCTGGCGGCCATCGCCGAGATCCAGGCCGCCATCGTCGAACTGCGAGAGTTTCAGCCGGTGATCGGCCTGGTGGCCGGCCCGGTCGGCTGCTTCGGTGGCATGTCCATCGCTGCCGGGTTGTGCAGCTATCTGCTGGTGACCCGCGAAGCGCGCCTGGGCCTCAACGGCCCGCAGGTGATCGAACAGGAAGCCGGGCTGGACGAATACGACTCGCGTGACCGTCCCTTCATCTGGAGCCTGACCGGCGGCGAACAGCGTTACGCCAGTGGCCTGGTCGACGGCTATGTCAGCGACGACGTGGAGGCGATCCGCGGCGAACTGCATGGGCTGTTCGCCAAGGGTAAACCCGTGCTGGAACGCAGCCGTCGCCACGCCTGGTTCCTCCAGCGCCTGCGCGCTGTCGACACGTCCGTCCAGGCCGATGCCGCTGCCGTGCGCAGCGCCTACCAGGGAGCATGAACATGACAAACGCACAGGAACAACGCGGCCTGCACTGGTTTCAGGCCCTGACCGGTGATGCCCAGCCACAACAAGGGTTGCCTGCTTCGCTGCGGGTGGCCGATGGCGAACTGGCCGGTCAGGCGGTGCGCTATCTGGCGGTTATCGCCGATGCCAGCAATCCCTTCCCCCGCGCCCGCAACGGTGAGGTTGGCCTGCTCGAAGGCTGGGGCCTGTCGCAGGCGGTGGACGAAGCCATCGAGGCAGATCGCGGCAACCCGCACAAACGGGCGCTGATCGCCATCGTCGACGTGCCCAGCCAGGCCTACGGCCGGCGTGAGGAGGCCTATGGCATCCATCAGGCACTGTCCGGCGCGGTGGACGCTTATGCCCGTGCCCGCCTGGCCGGCCATGCGGTGATCGGCCTGCTGGTGGGCAAGGCCATGTCCGGCGCCTTTCTCGCCCACGGCTACCAGGCCAATCGCCTGATCGCCCTGCGCGATGCCGGAGTCATGGTGCATGCCATGGGCAAGGCCGCCGCCGCGCGCATCACCCTGCGTAGCGTCGATGAGCTGGAGGCGCTGGCCGCCAGCGTACCGCCCATGGCCTACGACCTGGACAACTACGCCTCGCTGGGCCTGCTGGCGGAGGTGCTCGATGTGGAACAGGCCTCGCAGCCGACGGCCGCCGATCTGGCCCGCGTGCAGGACGCCCTGAATCGTGCCCTGGCCGACATCGCCGAGTCGCCGCGTGATCTGCGTAGCCGCCTGGGCGCCGCCAACCGCGTGGCTTCCACCCAGGTGCGCGAGGCTCTGCGCGCGCAGTGGTGAAACGTAGGGCGGGTGAAACCCGCCAACTCTGAATGACGTGAAATGGCGGGTTGCACTCGCCCTACAGAGGAAATACCGATGCACCCGACACCCCGTCCACATGATCTGCTCTGGGGCCTGCGTCCTGAGCACCTGCCGCAGGAGGCGCCGGCCTGGGCTCGCGCCGCCCTGGGCGGGCATGTGCCGGTGGTGGTGCGCCGTGCGCCGGCTGACAGCGGATGGGTCGCGGTGGGTATTCGTGGCTCCGCACGTGAACAGCGGCATGCCACCTGGATGCGGGTGAGCGAGATCAGCCGTCGGGTCAGCCCACAGGCCGTGGCCCGGGCCGGGCGCTGGCGTAGCCACGCTCAGCCGCACTGGCCGGCGTTGCGAGCCTTGAGCCAGTTGGCGCCCCGTTTCGATGCCCTGGGCCTGGCCTGGGGCGTGACCGGCAGCCTGGGCTTCGAACTGGCCAGCGGTATCAGCGCCGCCCACCCGGATAGCGATCTCGACTTGTCGTTACGCGCGCCCGATCAGCTTTCTCGCGCCGAGGCGCGCACATTGTGCGTTCTGCTGGATGCCGCGCCGGGTCGTATCGACCTGCAACTGGAAACGCCTTGCGGCGCTGTGGCGCTGCGTGAGTGGGCCAGCGAGGCGCCGCGCGTCCTGCTGAAAACCCAGAATGGCCCATTGCTGGTCAGCGACCCTTGGCAACTGCAGCAGGTGGCGGCGTGAGCACGCTCTGGGCCTTCCCCGGGCAGGGCGCGCAGCAGCCCGGCATGCTTCAGGCCTTGCCCGCCGCGCCGGTAGTGCAGGCCTGTATCGAGCAGGCCAGCGCCGCGCTGGGCGAGGATGTACGCCTGCTGGATTCGGCCGAAGCCTTGCAAAGCACCCGCGCCGTGCAGCTCTGCCTGTTGATTGCCGGCGTGGCCGCCGCGCGGCTGCTGGGCGAACGCGGCCATCGCCCCGATTATGTGGCCGGCCTGTCCATTGGCGCCTATGCCGCTGCAGTGGTAGCCGGTGCGCTGGATTTTGCCGATGCCGTGCGTCTGGTCGCCCTGCGTGGCGAGCTGATGCAGCGCGCCTACCCCAGTGGCTATGGCATGACCGCCATCCTCGGCCTCGACCAGGCCAGCATCGAACGCCTGCTGGCCGACGCCGACGGCCCGGTCTACCTGGCCAATATCAACGGCGAAAGCCAACTGGTGATCGCCGGCAGCGATGTCGCCATGGCGGCGGTGGCCGAACGCGCTCGCGCGCTTGGTGCCGGTATGGCCAGGCGCCTGGCCATGAGCGTGCCGTCGCACTGCGTCTTGCTCGACGGCCCGGCGCGGGCGCTGGCTGACGCTTTTGCTGGCGTCGAATTGCGCACGCTGCAGGTGCGCTACCTGAGCAGCAGCTCGGCGCGCCTGATCCGCGACCCCGAAACCCTGCGCGACGACCTGGCTTGCAACATGAGCCGTGTCGTCGACTGGCAGGCCACGCTCGTCACCGCCTATGAGCGCGGCGTGCGCCTGCACCTGGAACTGCCACCCGGCGGCGTGCTGACCGGGCTCGCCCGGCGCGTCTTCGACGCCGGCCAGGCAATCGCTTTCGAGGGCGCACGTCTGGATACACTCGACGCCATGTTGCGTCAGGAGGTAAGCCGCGACCACTGAGCCGTAGCGTTTACCGAAGCACAAGAACAACAACTTCGATATGAACCGAGGACAACAACAATGATCATCTACGGTGTCGCCTTTCTGGCGTTCTGCACCCTGGCAGGCATCTTCATCGGAGAGCTGCTGGGCAAACTCATCGGCGTCCCCGCCAACGTCGGCGGTGTCGGCATCGCCATGATGCTGCTGATCTTTCTGGGCAGTTACCTGAGCAAGCGCGGCTTGTTCACCGGCAAGTCGGAACAGGGCGTGGAGTTCTGGAGCGCCATCTACATCCCCATCGTGGTCGCCATGGCCGCCCAGCAGAACGTCTACGGAGCCCTCAAAGGTGGCCCGATGGCGATTCTGGCCGGTACTGCTGCCGTCGCCATCGGTTTTGCGCTGGTCCCCGCGCTCAGCCGGATCGGGCAAAAGAAGCCTGAAACCGACGCTGCTCCCTCCCTGACCAAAGCGCCACGGTGACTGCCATGTACGAATCATTGATGAAAGTCATTACCGGCTACAGCCTGCTCAGCGGTTTCGCCATCATCGGCATCACCATGTGGGTGTCGTACTGGATTTCCGACAAGTTCACCAAGGGTCGCCTGCACGGCTCGGCCATCGCCATCCTGCTCGGGTTGTTGCTGTCCTACATCGGCGGCGCTTACACCGGTGGTCAGAAGGGCCTGGTGGACATTCCTCTGTTCGCCGGCATCGGCCTGCTCGGCGGCGCCATGCTGCGTGACTTCGCCATCGTCGCCACCGGCTTCGGCGTGAGCGTCGAAGAACTCAAGCGCGCCGGTTTTGCCGGTGTGCTGGCGCTGTTCGTCGGCGTGTTCACCTCCTTCATCGCCGGCGTGGCGGTGGCCATGGCCTTCGGTTACACCGACGTGGTCAGCCTGACCACCATCGGCACCGGCGCCGTGACCTATATCGTCGGCCCGGTGACCGGTGCAGCCATCGGTGCCAGCTCCGACGTCATGGCGTTGTCGATTGCTGCCGGCCTGATCAAGGCGATCCTGGTGATGGTGGCCACTCCTTTCATCGCGCCCTATATCGGCCTGAACAATCCGCGCAGCGCGGTGATCTTCGGCGGCCTGATGGGCACCTCCAGCGGCGTGGCCGGTGGCCTGGCGGCAACCGATCCGAAGCTGGTGCCCTACGGCTGCCTGACGGCGGCGTTCTACACCGCACTGGGCTGCCTGCTCGGCCCATCGTTGCTGTACTTTCTGATGCGAGGCCTTCTGGGCTGACCTTTGCCCGCCGCCATGGCGGGCTTTTTATTTGGTTCTTCGCATTTTCGCGGGGCGGATACGCTTGACACCGGACTGGCAAGTTTGTGTGCGTCTTGCTCACGGGCTTAGCACTATCCATTACCGAGTCCACTGAGCGTTTGGGTTGCGCCCCTT
>CAMPIF010000029.1 GCA_946886245.1 Ectopseudomonas composti
CCCGGCGCACCGTCAAAGGTGAAGGCCGCACGGCGTTTGGGCTGCAGGCCGATGCCGGGCAGCCCGGCGAGCTGGGCGATCTCATCGCACCAGGCGCCGGCCGCATTGATCAGCACGGCCGCGCGGTAGCTTTGCCCGGCGCAATCCACCTGCCAGCCGCCAGCGTGGCGCATGATGGTCAGCACGTCGCGGTTGCAGTGAATCTCACCACCTTGCTGGCGGATGCCACGCAGGTAACCCTGGTGCAGCGCCGCGGTATCGATATCGGCGGCGCTGGGGTCCAGCAGTGCGCCATGCACGCGCTCACGGCGCAGCACAGGCACCAGCGCGCAGGCCTCGTCAGCGCTGAGCAGACGAGCCTCGCTGACATGCTCGCGGGCTTGTTCGTACTGGCGCTGCAGCTCGGCGGCGTCACCGCTGAAATCCACCACCAGCTCGCCGCGCGGCGTGAGCAAGGGATGCTCGGTGAAGCCGGCCGGCGGTGCGTCGTAAAAGGCGCGGCTGGCGGCCGTCAGCGCGCGAACCTGCGGCGTGCCGTAGGCCACGGTGTAGAGCGCGGCCGAGCGGCCGGTGGCGTGATAACCGGGCTGCGCTTCACGTTCGAGCAGCAGCGTACTGCCGTGGCTGGCGAGAAAATAGCCGGTCGAAGCGCCGGCAATGCCGGCGCCGATAATCAGGTAATCGCAATGCTGCATGGCGTATCAATCAACGGGGTCAAATGAAAAAGGCGAAGCTGGAGGGCTTCGCCTTTGGTTTGCCTGCGCCGGCTCAGTGCTTGCGCGGCACCGGCTTGAGCAGCTCGTCCGGCGGCATTTCACACTGGATCTTGCGGCCGATCAGCGTTTCGATCGGCGGCAGGGCGAAGGCATCGTCCTCGCCGGCGAAGCTGATCGAGGTGCCGCTGGTGCCGGCGCGGCCGGTACGGCCGATGCGGTGCACGTAATCGTCCGGGTCTTCCGGCAAGGTGAAGTTGATCACGTGGCTGATGGCATCGACGTGGATGCCGCGACCGGCAACGTCAGTGGCGACCATCACGCGGATCTTGCCTTCGCGGAAGCCTTCCAGGGCGCGGATGCGCTTGTGCTGGGGAATGTCGCCGGACATCTGCACGGCGCTGATGCCGTCGCGGGTCAGGCGCTCTTCGATGCGCCGCACTTCGTCCTTGCGGTTGGCGAAGACCATGACCCGCGTCCAGTCATTCTGGCTGATCAGGTTGTAGAGCAGCTTGTATTTATCGGCCGAGGCCACGGCGTACACATGCTGCTCGACGGTGTCGCTGGCGACGTTCTCCGGCTCGATCTCGACGATGGCCGGGTTGACCGTCCACTGCTTGGCCAGGTTCATCACGTCTTCGGTGAAGGTGGCGGAGAACAGCAGGGTCTGGCGGTCGCCCTTCATCGGCGTCTGGCGGATGATCTGGCGTACCTGCGGGATGAAGCCCATGTCGAGCATGCGGTCGGCTTCGTCCAGCACCATCACCTCGACCATGTCCAGGTGCACTTCACCGCGCTGGTTGAAGTCCAGCAGGCGGCCCGGCGTGGCCACGAGGATGTCGCAGAAGCGCGACTCCAGTTGCTTGAGCTGCTTGTCGAAGTCCATACCGCCGACGAACTGCATGACATTCAGGCCGGTGTACTTGGTCAGCTCGGCAGCGTCCTTGGCGATCTGCACCACCAGCTCGCGGGTCGGCGCGATGATCAGCGCGCGTGGCTCGCCCATGTAGCGCTCTTTCGGCGGCGGGGTCTGCAGCAGTTGGGTGATGATCGAGATGAGGAAGGCGGCGGTCTTGCCGGTGCCGGTCTGGGCGCGGCCAATGGCGTCCTGGCCCTTGAGGGTGTAGCCCAGTACGCCAGCCTGGATCGGCGTGCAGTAGGGGAACCCCAGGTCATGAATGGCGTGCATCAGCTCGGGGGCGAGCTTGAAGTCATGGAAGCGCGTCTTGCCTTCGGCAGGCTCGACCACGAAATCGTCCAGTTTCCAGGTGTCTACCGGCTTGGCTGGGCGCTCGCGGCGCGGCTTGTCGGCCTTTGGCGGGCGGGGCTGTTGCTGCGCCGGGCTATCGCCTGCGGTCTCGCTGGCGGTGCGGGCGGGCTTGTTCTTGCGGGGACGCTTCTGCTCTGCGGCACCGCTCTGGGCGGGCGCTGCTACGGGTGACGGCGCTGGTTGTGGCTGCTCGTCTTCGGCTTTGCCGAACATTTTCTTGAGTGCTTTGAGCACGGGCTTCTCATCGACTGGTTAAGGAGTGAACGCCCGCCAGTGTAATGCAAGACGCGGGCGTGGCGAAGTGCTTCGCTCGCGTCTGTCAAGAGCACTGTGTGCTCAGGGCCTCATTTCTCCGGCAGGCTGGCCAGCAGCAGGCGCTGTACATTGCCGCCCATGATCGCGGCAATGGCGTCATTGTCGAAGCCGGCGGTTTGCAGTCCCTCGGTAAGTTGCGCCAGGCCGGTGACGTCGAACGGCGTATGCACGGTGCCGTTGAAGTCCGAGCCCAGGGCGACGTGCTCGACGCCGACCTTGTCCGCCGTATAGCGGATGGCGTTGACGATGGCGGCGACCGAGGTGTCGCAAACGGCGGTGCTCCAGTAGCCGATACCGATCACTCCGCCCGTGGCGGCGATGGCCTGCAGGTGCTTGTCGCTGAGGTTGCGCGTGCCGGGGCAGGTGCCCTCGACGCCGGTGTGCGAGACCAGCACCGGGCGCGTGGCCATGGCCAGCACATCGTCGATCAGCGGGCGCGAGGCGTGGGCCAGGTCCACCAGCATGGATTTTTCTTCCAGGCGCGCGATCACCTGGCGCCCCAGCGGGGTCAGGCCGCCTTTTGCCAGGCCGTGGGCCGAACCGCCCACTTCGTTATCGAAGAAGTGGGTCAGGCCGGCGATACGAAAGCCTGCATCAAAGAGCGTATCGACGTTCTCCAGCTGGTTCTCGATGGGCTGCAGGCCTTCGGTGGCGAGCAGGCCGGCGACGCGCTGCGGGTCTTTGTCCCAGGCCTCGATGAAACGGGCCAGGTCCGCGCGGCTGCGGATCAGCACCAGGCGACCTTCGCTGGCGTGCGCCGCATCCTGCAGCTTCTGCGCCTGGTACAGCGCGCGCTGCAGCAGGCTGTTCCAGGTTTCCCGGGGCCAGCGCTGGGCCATGGCCAGCAGGGTGATGTTGTCGCTGTCGGCGGCGTTGCTCTCCATGTTCAGCCCGCGCGGCGTCTTGGTCACGGTGGAGAACACCTGCAGGCCGAGGCGACCTTCGAGCATGCGCGGCAGATCGGAGTGACCGTAGTCGTAGCGTTTGAGCAGATCACGCTCCCAGAGCAGGGCGTCGTCGTGCAGGTCGGCAACGAACAGCCCCTGGTGCAGCTTCTGCGCGCTGGCGCTGGCTGGATAGGGTGGCGGGCTGGCGACGCTGTTCATCTGCGCGTCGATGACTCGGGGCAGGCCCAGTGCGGCGAGGGCGCAGAGGGGAACGAGCAGAAGCAGGGCGATCAGCAGTTTGCGCATGAGTGGCCATCCGGGCATGTTGTTATGCCGGGCACTCTAGCAGGCTGTTAAAAAACTACCTACGTTGCCATTGCTGCGTTAAAAACAGGCTCAAAATGCTCATTTACAACTCGTAAACTCCGCTTTTTCGCCTGTTTTTGCCTTGCACTGGCTGCCTCGCCTACGTTTTTTAACGGCCTGCTAGCAGGGACGCGTTGCGCGCGGCCCACCCAGCGGTAGGGTGCGCCGTACGCAGCAAGGCGATCTAGGCTCAGCCGCAGAGGCAGTTACGACCCTGTTGCTTGGCCTGGTACAGCGCCGCATCGGCACGCGCGATAAGGCTTTGCAGGCTGTCCTGATGGCGCATCTGCGCCAGGCCGATGGAAATGGTGACGCCGGGCAGCACGCCGACCGGCGAGTAGAAGGAGGCGATCTGCTCCAGGCTGATACGCAGGCGCTCACCGATACCGCGTGCAGCCTCATCGGTGATCTCCGGCAGGAGAATGACGAACTCCTCGCCACCGAAACGTACCAGGCTGTCCTTGGCCCTCAGCTGGCTGCTCAGGGTATGCGTCACCAGGCACAGGGCGTAGTCACCGGCCAGGTGGCCGTGCTGGTCGTTATAGGCCTTGAAGTGGTCGACATCGAGCATCAGCAGCGACATGGGTTCATCGTTGAAGGCGCAGCGGGTGCTCTCGCGCTCGAACACGTGCTCCAGCCAGCGCCGGTTGAAGCAACCGGTGAGGGTGTCGACGTTGGCGTTCTGCTCACTGTCGAGAATCTGCCGGTTGCCCTGGCGCACGCGTTCACAGAGCAGCTCCAGCAGGTTCTGCATCATCTGCGGGGATTGCTGGAACAACGCCACCAGGGACTCGCGATGCAGGCGCAGGACGAGGGAGGGGCGCTCGGCCACCACGTAGGCGGAGGGATGTTCGTTGTCGATGAAGCTGATTTCACCGGCGCAGTCGCCGACTTCGAGGGCGCTGACGGCCTGGTTGTCCAGTGAGCCGAGGTAGACGCGCAGCTGGCCCTCGATCAGCAGATAGAGGTGCTGGTTGCGATTGAAGGGGGAGAGCAGCACTTCGCCGGCTTCCAGCTCGCAGGCGCGAAATTCCCGCAGCAACTGGTCCAGGCTGCTGGTGGCGACATTATGAAATAGTCGCAGCTGTTGAACTTGTTGCAGGTCTGCCTGCCAGTGCGCCGGTTTCATTACAATCTCGTCGGGCCTGAGCGGGCGAAAAGCCCGAGGCACCACCAACGCTCCCTGTCGTGTCTACGAATAGCGTTCGACATTATTCCCGGGCTTCAGGCGTGGCAATGCTTGCCTGAAGCTCTGCCGACCAGTGGTTGCACGAAAATGCAAAGTTGTTAACTGGTGCGCGTCCTTGCGCGCTCTGGGTCACGCTGCGAAGTGGATGCGATGGCCCACCGCGTAGCCGGACAGGCGCTCGCCAATGGTGGCAGCCAATGCCTGATCCTGATTTGGCAGGTGGATATGGGCCAGTTGACCGGCCTTGTCATCGCTCAGCACTTCGACCCGAACAGCCGGGTGCAGCTCATCGACAGCAGCCTGGTAAACACGGGCGATGGCATCGAAGCGCAGCGCTGGTTTGAAGGTCTTGCCCACCGCAGTGAGCGGAATGGCATCGATGATCCAGGCGTCCTTGGGCACCGCTGCTCGTTCGGGAATATGGACGGCGGCATGTTCCAGCAGCTCGACTTCGCTGACCTGCGCGCCCGGCTTGAGCTGCACGTAGACCACCGGCAATTCGCCGGCCTTTTCATCTGGCTTGCCCACGGCAGCGGCCATGGCGACGGCGGGATGCCTGTGCAGGGCGTCCTCGATCATCTGCGGGTCGATGTTGTGACCGCCACGGATGATCAGATCCTTGCTGCGCCCGGTCAGCCAGATATAGCCGTCGGCATCGACGCGACCCAGATCGCCGGTGTTGAACCAGTCGCCATCGACCCAGATGCCGGCGTTCTTGCTCGCCTGCAGATAGCCCTTGAACACCGTGGCGCCACGGATGCACAGGTTGCCGATCTCATCCTGCGCTGCATCCCGGAGATAGCGCCCCTGTTCGTCGAGTACCTTGATGCGCACTTCGCAGTAGGGCATGGGCAGGCCGATGGAGCCGGGGCGGCGTTCGCCTGCCGGTGGGTTGGCGCAACTGCCGCAGGTGCCCTCGGTCAGGCCGTAGCCTTCGAGCAGGGTCAGGCCGGTCTTGGCCTCGAACTGGCGGATCAGTTCCACCGGCATCGGCGCGGCGCCGCACAGGGCGTATTTCAGCGAGGACAGGTCATGACCCTCGCTGGGAATCTGCAACAGGCCGGCATAGATAGTGGGAACACCGCTGAAGAAGCTGACCTTGTGGCGCGCGATCACCTTCCAGAAGTTGCTGATCAGCGTGGTATTGCGATAACCCTGCGGTGTGGCCAGCAGCACTTCCGCGCCGCCGATGAACGCCGTAAGCCCGGTGACGATCACGCCATTGACGTGGAACAGCGGCAGGCCGCAGAGCGTCACGTCGCCGACGCCGAAGCGGGTCACCAGGTTCATGCTGTAGGCCATCGCCACTTCGTTGCCGTGGCTGTGCGGCGCCAGTTTCGGTGTGCCGGTGGTGCCGCCGGTGTGGAAGTAGCTGGCGATGTCGTCGGCGGCAATCACACGGCCGCTTTCCAGGTGGTCGGCGGGGCACGCGGCGATGGTTTCATCGAAATCCAGCACGCCCTCAGGCAAAGGGCCGCGCTGGGCCTTGAGCGCGCTGCGCTGTGGTTCGGGCAACAGGTTGGCCATGTCCACGCAGAGAATCGCCTTCAGCTCTGGCAACCGATCGCGCAGGGCATCGACCTTGTCCCACAGCTCGGTGCCGGGGAAGGGGGCCAGGGTCACCAGCAGCTCGGAGTCCGACGCGTGGATCAGCTCGGCGATGTGCTCGGGATCGAGCAGCGGGTTGATCGCATTGACGATGCCGGCCGCCTCGCCGCCCCAGATGGTGTAGTGGGTCTGCGGCAGGTTGGGCAGCAGGAAGGATACCGCCTTGCCCGGACGCAGGCCCAGGCGGTGGAAGGCGTTGGCGGTCTGGGTGATCTTGCCGAGCAGTTCGGCATAGTTCAGGCGCAGCGGGGTCTCCTCTCCCGTACCCTGGGCAATGAACGACAGCGCCGCTGCCTCGGGACTGGCCTGCGCCGTGCGGCGAATCAGCTCGAAGGTGCTGCTGGGCAGATCGCGATCACTCAGGGCGGTGCGCTCGATCCGTTCGATATCCTGCAGTGTGCGAATGAGGGGCGCTGTGCTCATTTATCGTGCATCTCTCGGGTCGGTCAGTCGGCCAGCAGTTGGCCCAACCATTGGGCGATATCGCGAATCTCTTCCGGCAGCACCTCGTGCGCCATCGGATAGTCGCGCCATTGCACCGGCACCCCACAGGCGTGCAGGCGGTCATACGCGGCACGCCCCATATCGGGTGTCACCACGGCGTCGAATCTGCCATGCAAACAAAGCACCGGCAGTTGTCTTTTTGTATCCGCCAGCGGCATGTCGTCGCTGAAGGTCGGGGCGTAGGTCGAGAGTGCCAGTACCCCGCCGAGGACCTCTGGATAACGCACGAAGGCCGTGTGCAGCACCACAGCACCGCCCTGGGAGAAGCCCGCCAGGACGATGCGTTCAGGGGCGATGGCGCTTTCGCGCTCGGCGTCGATCAGGGCGATCACCTGGTCGGCGGACTCCTCCAGTTGCGCCTGGTCGATGGCACGTGCCGGACTCATGGCGAGGATGTCGTACCAGCTCGGCATGCTCCAGCCGCCGTTGATGGTGACCGGGCGGGTTGGCGCCTGCGGCAGGATGAAACGTGTGCTGGGCAGGCGCTCCTGCAGCATCTCGGCGACCGGCAGGAAATCGTAGCGGTCAGCCCCCAGCCCATGCAGCCAGATCACGCTGGAATCGGCGGATTGTGGGGGCTGCAAAATCATGGGTGCGGTCATTGGTAGCTCCAGTGTGGTGCGGGTGCCTTGTTTTGGGGCGGCGCCCTGTTCAAGGCTTGGCTAATCTGTGAATAAGTTGTCGCACGGGTGAATCTTTTGCCCTTGACCCTCTCATATCCGGCCACTTGCCATGTGCTGGTACGGGGCTTGCTAAGTCTCACTCGAACTGACGACGCGGCGCGCTAACGGTAACACTGTGCCACTGCGCACCGCTCAACAGGCAGGAATCTGCTGTGTGGGGTTCCTAATAGACCGTCGGGGCGGTTGATCGCCCAGATGGATGACGATCCGTCTCTGGCCCGTTCAATCAATGGGCTGGGCGGGGGCAGTTGGCCAGCAGAGGGTAAAGCCGACTAGACTCCTGCCTGACGTTCGAACTTCTCGTCGATACCGTTGCTGCCAGCGGATCGCGTGCCTCAAAAGGGTGGGGAAGGCGGACGGAGACTCCAACACAACAAGAGCAACTGGAGGTTTTTGATGAAGATGGTGAAATCCACCCTGGCTGTGCTGACCACCGCAGCTGTGCTCGGTGTCAGTGGCTTTGCTCAGGCAGGCGCCACCCTGGATGCAGTGCAGAAGAAAGGCTTCGTGCAGTGCGGTATCAGTGACGGTCTGCCTGGCTTCTCCTATGCCGATGAAAAAGGCAACTACCTGGGTCTCGACGTTGACGTCTGCCGTGCTGTTGCAGCTGCGGTTTTCGGCGACGCGACCAAGGTCAAGTACAGCCCGCTGACCGCCAAGGAGCGCTTCACCGCGCTGCAGTCCGGCGAAGTCGACATCCTGTCGCGTAACACCACCTGGACCAGCTCGCGCGACGCCGCACTGGGTCTGAACTTCACGGGCACCAACTACTACGACGGCCAGGGCTTTCTGGTGAACAAGAAGTTGGGCGTTTCCAGCGCCAAGGAACTGGACGGAGCTACCGTCTGCATCCAGGCCGGTACCACCACCGAGCTGAACCTCTCCGACTACTTCCGTGCCAACGGCATGAAGTACACCCCCATCACCTACGATACCTCCGACGAGAGCGCCAAGTCGGTCGAAGCCGGCCGTTGCGACGTGCTGACCTCCGACCAGTCGCAGCTCTATGCACAGCGCATCAAGCTGGCCAACCCGGACGACTATGTCGTGCTGCCGGAAGTCATCTCCAAGGAGCCTCTGGGCCCGGTCGTGCGCCAGGGTGACGAAGAGTGGTTCGACATCGTGCGCTGGACCCTGTTCGCCATGGTCAACGCCGAAGAGCTGGGTGTGACCTCGGCCAACGTCGAAGCGACTGCCAAAGACACCAAGAACCCGGACGTAGCACGTCTGCTGGGTACTGAAGGTGAGTTCGGCAAAGACCTCAAGCTG
This sequence comes from Ectopseudomonas composti, assembly GCA_946886245.1. Next base: position 8,805 of record CAMPIF010000029.1, read on the forward strand.
CCGAAGGACTGGGCAGTACAGATCGTCAAGCAAGTCGGTAACTACGGTGAGACCTTCGACCGTAACGTCGGTGCCGGCAGCGAGCTGAAGATCGAGCGTGGCCTCAACGCCCTGTGGAACAAGGGTGGTCTGCAGTACGCACCGCCGGTGCGTTGACCGTCCACAGCGGCAGGCGAGAACCTGTTCATAGGATTGCGAGCTAGAGGTATGCAAGGAAAAAACAGGCGAAGAAGCGCAGTTTACGAGTTGTAAATGAGCATTCTGAGCCTGTTTTTGACGCAGCAGGCCCGACGCGCAGCAGACTATGGACCGGTTCTCGGGGCCTGCCGCTGTCGTTTCCGATTAAGTGAACTCCGGCCGGCTTGCGTGCGGCCGGGGCTTCCATGAGGGTTGTCATGCACACGACTGCTAATGCCCCGCGCCCGCGAGGACCGCTTCTGAACGATCCGCAGGTGCGTGCTTGGGCTTTCCAGATCATTGCCGTTATCGCCGTTGTGGCGCTCGGCTGGTTTCTCTTCCAGAACACCCAGGCCAACCTGGAGAAGCGCGGGATCATTTCCGGCTTCGCATTTCTCAATAACAGCGCCGGTTTCGGTATCGCCCAGCACCTGATCGACTACACGGAAAGCGACAGCTACAGCCGTGTCTTCCTGGTCGGCTTGCTCAATACCCTGCTGGTGTCCTTCATCGGTATCGTGCTGGCCTCCATCCTCGGCTTCCTGCTGGGCGTGGCGCGGCTATCGCCCAACTGGCTGATCAGCAAGCTGGCCACCGTTTACATCGAGATTTTCCGCAACATTCCGCCGTTGCTGCAGATCCTCTTCTGGTATTTCGCGGTATTTCTCGCCCTGCCTGGCCCTCGGCAGAGCCTGGGTGTTGGTGAGATGTTCTTCCTCAACAGTCGCGGTCTGTACATGCCGGCGCCGGGCCCTTCGGAGAGTTTCGGGCTGTTCGCGGTGGTCCTGCTGGCAACCATCGTCGGCATCATCGCCCTGGGACGCTGGGCCAAGAAGCGCCGCGAGGCCACTGGCCAGATCTTCCCGCTGCTGTGGACCTCGCTGGCGCTGATCGTGGTGATTCCCGGTCTTACCGTGCTGATTGGCGGCAACCCGCTGGTGTGGAGCGTGCCGGCGTTGACCGGTTTCAACTTCCGTGGCGGCTGGGTGATGATCCCCGAGCTGATGGCGCTGACCCTGGCACTGACCATCTACACCGCAGCCTTCATCGCCGAGAACGTTCGCTCCGGGATCATGGCAGTCAGTCATGGTCAGACCGAAGCGGCACGCTCGCTTGGGTTGCGCCCGGGCGTCACCCTGCGCCTGGTGATCATCCCGCAGGCACTGCGCGTGATCATTCCGCCGCTGACCAGTCAGTACCTCAACCTGGCGAAGAACTCGTCCCTGGCCGCCGGTATCGGCTACCCGGACATGGTTTCACTGTTCGCCGGCACCGTGCTCAACCAGACCGGCCAGGCCATCGAGGTGATCGCCATCACCATGAGCGTGTATCTGGCCATCAGTATCAGCATTTCCCTGCTGATGAACTGGTACAACAAGCGCATCGCGCTGACCGAGCGGTAAGGAGCAGCCATGCAGACTCATACATTCAAACCGGACCTGCCGCCGCCACGCATGAGCGTCGGTGCGGTGGGCTGGCTCAAGGCCAACCTGTTTTCCAACTGGTTCAACAGCCTGTTGACCCTCTTCGCGATCTACCTGATCTGGCTGGTGGTGCCGCCGCTGCTGCAGTGGGCGATCATCGATGCCAACTGGGTGGGCAGCACCCGTGCCGACTGCACGAAGGAAGGCGCATGCTGGGTGTTCATCCAGCAGCGTTTCGGTCAGTTCATGTACGGCTTCTACCCCAGCGAACTGCGCTGGCGCGTGGACGCCACACTGTGGCTGGCCATCGTCGGTGCGGCGCCGCTGTTCGTGCCGCAGATGCCGCGCAAGGCGTTCTACGGCCTGGGCTTCCTGGTGATCTATCCGGTGATCGCCTGGTGCCTGCTGCACGGCGGCGTATTCGGCCTGAGCGTGGTATCCACCAGCCAGTGGGGCGGCCTGATGCTGACCCTGGTGATCGCCTCCGTGGGCATCACCGGTGCCTTGCCGCTGGGTATCCTGCTGGCACTGGGACGACGTTCCAACCTGCCGGCGATCAAGGTCATCTGCGTCACCTTCATCGAGTTCTGGCGCGGAGTGCCGTTGATCACCGTGCTGTTCATGTCCTCGGTGATGCTGCCGCTGTTCCTGCCCGAAGGCATGCATTTCGACAAGCTGATGCGTGCGCTGATCGGGGTGATCCTGTTCCAGTCCGCCTACATCGCCGAAGTGGTGCGCGGTGGTCTGCAGGCCATTCCCAAAGGCCAGTACGAGGCCGCTGCGGCCATGGGCCTGGGCTACTGGCGGATGATGGGGCTGGTGATCCTGCCGCAGGCGCTGAAGCTGGTGATTCCGGGCATCGTCAACGTCTTCATCGCCCTGTTCAAGGACACCAGTCTGGTGATCATCATCGGCCTGTTCGATCTGCTCAACAGCATCAAGCAGGCGACCACCGACCCGGCATGGCTGGGTATGGCCACCGAAGGCTATGTGTTCGCCGCGTTGGTCTTCTGGATTTTCTGTTTCGGCATGTCCCGCTATTCGCTGCATCTGGAGCGGAAGCTGGATACCGGCCACAAGCGTTAGGAGCTGATCAGTATTTGCTGCGCGTCGGCCAGGCGGCGTTGAAAACATTCTCGGAATGCTCACGTACAACCGTACGCTGCGCTTCCTCATCTGTTTTCGCCTTGCCTGGCTCTCGCTCGCTAAATCCTGGATCAGCCCCTCGAGAGGAGTGAATTTATGAGTGAAGCAATCAAACAACCCAGCGCCGAGCCGATGATCCTGCTGCAGGGTGTGAACAAGTGGTACGGCCAGTTCCACGTGCTCAAGGACATCAACCTCAGCGTGCAGCCGGGCGAGCGTATCGTCCTGTGTGGCCCGTCCGGTTCGGGCAAGTCCACCACCATTCGCTGCATCAACCGCCTGGAAGAGCACCAGCAGGGGCGCATCCTGGTCGATGGCACCGAGCTGACCAGCGACCTCAAGCACATCGAAGCGATTCGCCGTGAAGTGGGCATGGTGTTCCAGCACTTCAACCTGTTCCCGCATCTCACCGTGCTGCAGAACTGCACCCTGGCGCCGATGTGGGTGCGCAAGATGCCCAAGCGTCAGGCCGAGGAAATTGCCATGCACTTTCTCGAGCGCGTGCGCATTCCCGAGCAGGCCAACAAGTTTCCGGGGCAACTCTCCGGCGGTCAGCAACAGCGTGTGGCGATTGCTCGCGCGCTGTGCATGAAGCCGAAGATCATGCTGTTCGACGAGCCGACCTCGGCCCTCGACCCGGAGATGGTCAAAGAGGTTCTGGACACCATGATCGGCCTGGCCGAAGACGGCATGACCATGCTCTGCGTGACCCACGAAATGGGGTTTGCCCGCACCGTGGCCAACCGCGTGATCTTCATGGACAAGGGCGAGATCGTGGAGGAAGCCGAGCCGAACGCCTTCTTCACCAACCCGCAGAACGAGCGCACCAAGCTGTTCCTCAGCCAGATCCTGCACTGAGCCGGCATCGCGCCATCGATCAGGGAGCCTTCGGGCTCCCTTTTTCATGGGCCACGGGACAGGGTGCGCCGTGCGCACCGCAAACCCGTAGCCCTCTCGAATGCCCAGCGTCCCAGATTGGTGTGCACGGCGCGCCCTAAGGGGCCGGCGGCGCGGCTCCGTTGCCCTGCATGCGCTTGCGGAAGGTGCCCGGCGTTTCCCCGCACAATTGCTTGAAGCGCTTGGCGAAGGTCGCGCGGTCGGCAAAACCCACCTGGCTGGCGACCTGCTCCAGCGACTGCGCCGAATCGGCCAGCGCCTGCTGCGCCAGACTGATGCGCAGGCGCTGCAGGTAATTGCCCGGAGTCAGCCCGGTGGCCTGTTTGAAGCGCCGCAACAAGGTGCGCGGCGAACAGTGTGCCTGCTGCGCAAGACGGTTGAGATCGATCACTTCGGTGTGATGCTCGCGCAGCCAGGTCAGCAGCGGGGCAAGGGATGTGTCTTCGCTGCTGGGTAGCAGCGGGGCGAAACGCGTCTGCGTACCGCGCTGACGCTCGATCACCATGGCGCTGGCGACCTGTTGCGCCAGCCATTCGCCGGCATGCAGGGCTATCAGGTGCAGACACAGGTCGAGCCCGGCCTGGGCACCGCCGGAGCAGAACAGCGGACCGTCCTCGGTCAACAGCAGATCGCTGCGCAGGTTCACCTGGGGAAAGTGCCGGGCGAAGGCATCAGCCAGGGCCCAGTGGGTGGTCGCCTGACGACCATCGAGCAGGCCGGCAGCCGCCAGCAGGAAGGCGCTGCTGCACAGGCTGGCCACCTGTTGCTGGTCGCGTCGGGCCAGCCAGGGCAGCAGTTTGGCGTTGCTCTCCAGCGTGCGGGTGATGGCGCTGCCGGTGGCGGGAACGATCAGCAGGTCGGCTTGCTCGGCCAACTCAAGGCCGCCATCGACCAGGATCTGCGCGAATTCCAGGTGCACGGGTTGGCCATCGAGACTGAAACGCTGCAGCTGAAAACGAGGCGCGCCGGCCAGACGATTGGCCAGGCCGAAGGCGTCCTGCGCCATGCTCAGGCTGGAACAGATGGTTTGCGGGCAGACGTACAAGGCGATGCGCAGCATGACGGTGACCTGGAACGGGTTTGGCGATTATTGACACAAAGTTGTCTTTATAGCCAATCGCCACATCCTCCTCCTGCGCCCAGACTAGGCTGCATTCACCCGCGCGCCTCAGGGTGCGCTGTGCGCACCGATGTCATCGCATCGTCGGCGGGTGAACCCGACCCATAACGCACGCAGGAGCGAACCATGAGCCACGCCAACGCCGAGTTGATCGAGCGTTTCTACAGCGCCCTCCAAAAGCTCGATGCCGAGACCATGGCTGGCTGTTACGCCGAGGACGTGCGCTTCTCCGACCCGGTCTTCGTCGACCTGCGCGGCGCGCAGGCGGGCGATATGTGGCGCATGCTGTGCAGTCGCGCCGAAGACTTCTCGCTGACCTTCGACGCGGTGCACGCCGATGATCATGCCGGCAGTGCGCGCTGGGTCGCCCACTACCGTTTCAGCGCCACCGGTCGTCAGGTGGTCAACCATGTTCAGGCGCGCTTCGTGTTTCGCGACGGGCTCATCGTCGAGCATCGCGATCACTTCGATCTGTGGCGCTGGGCACGTCAGGCGTTAGGTGGCAAAGGGCTTCTGCTGGGTTGGGCGCCACCGGTTCAGGCTGCCATTCGTCGACAGGCGGCACGCGGGCTGGCGCAGTTTCGCGGCACGCGCTGAGGCGGACGAAGGAACGCAGTGGTAGGCTATCCGGTCTTAGCCTTCAATAAAGAGTGCGCACACCGGGTGCCGCACCTCCACTGCCAATCGAGACCTGCCGTGACCGAATTGATCGTTGCCGTAAAACAGGCCAAAGCCTGGGGGGTCCATGCCGTTACCGCCAGCGGCGTGATCCTCGCCCTGCTGGCATTGCTGGCCGTGCTCGACGGCCAACCCAAGCAATGCCTGTTGTGGCTCGGCCTGGCGTTGCTGGTCGATGGCCTGGACGGCTCGCTGGCGCGCCGTTACGACGTCAAGGGCGTGCTGCCGCATTTCGACGGCTCGACCCTCGACCTGGTGATCGACTACCTCACCTACGTATTCATCCCCGCGATCTTTCTCTACCGCTTCATCCCGCTGCCGGATTACACGCCGCTGTTCGCCGTGGGCCTGATTCTGCTGTCCTCGCTGTTCTGCTTCTGCAACCTGAACATGAAGAGCAAGGACAACTACTTCGTCGGCTTCCCGGCGGCGTGGAACGTGGTGGTGCTGTATTTCTTCATCCTCGACGTGCATCCCTGGATCACCCTGGGCGTGATCGTCCTGTTGGCCGGCCTGACCCTGACCAAGATGAAGTTCCTGCACCCGTTCCGCGTGCGCCAGTTCATGCCGCTGAACATCCTGGTGACCTTCGTCTGGATGCTCTCCAGCGCGCTGCTGATCCTGCAGTACCCGGTCAATCAGTTCTGGCTGCTGGCCCTCTGGTGGTTGGCTTCGGCCTACTTCGTCGGCATGTGCCTGTGGCGCTCGGCGCGTGAGTGGTTTCCCGCTCGCGGATGAATGCAGCCGTCGAAAAGGCCTGGTTCGTCTATCTGGTGCGCGCCGCCAATGGCGCGCTGTATTGCGGCATCAGCGATGACCCGCAGCGGCGTTTCGCCCAGCACCAGAGCGGCAAGGGCGCCCGGTTCTTCCATACCAGCCCGGCGCTGGCCCTGGCCTACGTCGAAGCCTGTGCCGGCAAGGGCGATGCGTTGCGCCGTGAGCGTGCGATCAAGCGCCTGAGCAAAAGCGCCAAAGAAGCGCTCATTCTGGCCGTTGATGGCGGTTCATCAGCCTGAGACGGTGTGCGTGCGCGTACTGCACGGGTAAGCTGAAGGCTTTCGATCCGACGCGGAGCGCGCCATGCATGAGTTGATCCTTCATCACTACCCGACCTCGCCGTTCGCCGAGAAGGCCCGCCTGATGCTGGGCTTCAAGCAACTGTCCTGGCGGTCGGTGATGATCCCGCCACTGATGCCAAAGCCCGATCTCACCGCGCTGACCGGCGGCTACCGCAAGACCCCGGTGCTGCAGGTTGGCGCCGATATCTACTGCGATACCGCGCTGATCGCTCGCCGCCTGGAAGCCGAGAAGGCCACTCCCGCGTTGTTGCCCGAAGGTCAGGAGTTCAATGTCAGCCTGCTGGCGCAGTGGGCCGACTCGGTGTTGTTCCAGCATGCCGTGGCGCTGGTGTTCCAGCCGGAGTCGATGGCGCTGCGCTTTGCCAAGGTGCCGCCGGAGTTCGCCAAGGCCTTTGCAGCCGACCGTGGTGCGCTGTTTTCCGGGGGAACGGCGACTCGGCTGCCACTGGAGCAGGCCAAGCACAATTGGCCGGCACTGATGGGCGCATTGCAACGCCAGTTGCAGCGCGAGCAGGGCGATTTCCTCTTCGGTGAGCCGTCGCTCGCCGATTTTTCCGTGGCCCATTGCCTGTGGTTCCTGCGTGGCACGCCGGTCACCTCGCCGTTGATCGACGATTACCCGGAGGTCGCTGCCTGGCTTGGTCGTGTGCTCGGCTTCGGCCATGGCTCGTTGAGCGAGATGAGCAGCGAACAGGCGATCGCGGTGGCGCGTGAAGCGACTCCGGCAGCGCTGCCTGACGAGGAGTTCGTCGACCCCAATGGTTTCAGTGCCGGTCAGCGCGTGGCTATCGCAGCGGTCGACTACGGCGTCGATCCGGTCGAGGGCGAGTTGCTGCTCGCGGGGCGCGACGAGCTGATCCTGCGTCGCGAAGATGAGCGCGCCGGCATCGTGCACGTGCACTTCCCGCGCTGGGGCTTTCGTATCGAGGCGCGCTGAGGCCTCTCGCGCCGCCTGTCAGTAGGCGGCGCGAATGGCGCGCACGTCGTAGCCGTGGATGACCTGCCCACGCAGGTCGATCACCGGCACGCCGCGACCGCCAAGTGCCTGGTACTGGGCGCGGCCGCTGCTGTCCTTTTCTATATCCACTTCGCGATAGGCGATGCCGTCTTCGGCGAACAGCTCGCGTGTCTTGGCGCAGTAGCCGCACCATTGCGTGGCGTAGAGCACCACCTCGCCGCTGGCGTTACCCGCCTGGGTTGGGTTTAGCCAGCTGTCGATCCTGTCCCAGTTCTGCCACAGGGCCAGGGCGGTAAGGATCAGCAGAATCGTCTTCATGGTTTCGCATCCTTGTGTGATGGCGCGGTCCTGCCAGCGTAAACCGCGCCGGGCCACCCTACAAATGCATCAATCCTGGCGACGCTTGAGCTGGTCTTTCAGCTGTGTCGGCAACTGGCGAATGATCAGCATGTCGCGGCCTTCGTCATACTCGACCTTCGAGCCCAGCAGGTGCGCCTCGAAACTGATCGACAGCCCCTCGGCACGGCCGGTAAAGCGCTGGAACTGGCTCAGGGTACGTTTGTCCGCCGGAAATTCCGGCGCCATGCCGTAGTCCTTGTTGCGGATGTGCTCATAGAAGGCCTTGGGGCGCTCTTCGTCGATCAGACCGGACAGTTCTTCCAGAGTGATCGGCTCACCCATCTTGGCCTGGCCGGTGGCGTAGCCGACCAGGGTCTTGGTCTTCTCGCGGGCCTGCTCTTCGGGCAGATCCTCGCTTTCCACGTAATCGCTGAAGGCCTTGAGCAGGGTGCGAGTCTCGCCCGGGCCGTCGACGCCCTCCTGGCAGCCGATGAAGTCGCGGAAGTAGTCCGAGACCTTCTTGCCGTTCTTGCCCTTGAT
>CAMPIF010000030.1 GCA_946886245.1 Ectopseudomonas composti
TCTACGGGGATTTAGTTTGCTACGATCATTGCACCTCAGGATTTTTCCGGGTGGTGCGCCCCGAGTCTTGAAGACCGGCACCGGAATCTTGGCGGTGAATTGAAAGGCCGGAGGAGACAAAAATGACAGACCTTACCAAAGCGATAGATGCTGTACTAGACGGGGTAACGACGGGTACAACTCGCGTGCCCGGAGTATCGGCGGCCGTGACTGACCGCCTAGGCACCATCTATCAAGGGTCTCGCGGTGTACGGAATACAGGGACAGGGGAGCCATTCGAAACTGACACAGTGTGTGCGATCTTCTCTACCACCAAGGCTATTGCTGGTACAGCTTGTCTGCAGTTGGTGGAGGAGGGCCTTCTCGATCTTGATGCACCTGCCAAAGAATACGTGTCTCAACTCGGAGACATTCAGGTGATTGAGGGCTTCGATAGCGAGGGGAAGCCGAAATTGCGTGCTCCTCGACGTGACGTGACGACGCGTCATTTGCTAACGCACACAGCCGGCTTCGCCTACGATTTCTTCAATGAGACGTACACACGTCTCGCAAACGGACAAGGCCAGCCCTGGGTGGTAGACGCGTCATGGAAGTCCATCAAGACGCCGTTGCTGTTTGATCCAGGAGAGCAGTGGGAGTACGGTACCAACATCGACTGGGCTGGTATGGTGGTCGAAGCCATCACTGGCAGGCGCCTCGGTGAAGTGATGCAGACAAGGATCCTGGGCCCTCTCGGCATGAATGACACAGCTTTTACGATGACTCCATCCATGAAGGCTAGGCAGGCAACGATCCACGCTCGCGAAGATGGCGATGGATCACTCATTCCGCTTGACGGGGTGACATTGCCCCAGGAGCCGGAGCTTCACATGGGAGGACACGGCCTGTACGGTACTGCGACGGATTATGTGAAATTCATCCGAATGTGGCTGAATGACGGCCGCAGCGATAGCGGCGAGCAGATTTTGCGGCCTGAGACTGTTGAGATGGCATCCCGCAATCATCTGCCTCAAGGAATGCATATCAAGATGTTGCCTGGCGTGGGCGCAAGCAACACAGCAAAGTCGATCCTTCCAGTGTCTAAGCCGCGACTGTCGAACGACGCAGAATTTTTCCCTGGCATGCCTAAGAGTTGGGCACTCACGTTCATGATCAATGAGGAGCCTGCACCGACCGGTAGGCCCGCTGGCGCTCTAGCGTGGGCTGGACTTGCAAACCTTTATTACTGGATTGATCGGAAGAATGGCGTTGGCGGATACTGGGCGACTCAAATTTTTCCGTTCGCGGATCCTACATCGGTCGCAGGCTTCCTTGAGATGGAAAGGGCCACATACCAGTATGCGAAACTTCGAGATTGACTACGGGCCCAACCCTCGCAAAACCTAGTTCCTAAGTTTGCGCCTTCGCAGACTTCAAGGGCTGGGTAGGTCAAAAAGCGGCGGTCATCGAAAGCGATGACCGCTGCATCACTTTGTATGACAGTCGTAGTGCGCAGAGCAGGCTCCCCGCTCTGTATCCATATGCGGTGGAGATCGTTGCTAGGTCTTTTTGCATGAGTACTAAAAGCGCCGCTGTACAGCCTATTAGCTTCACTTTGCACCCTACAGTGTGATGATTGCCGCAGCGTATTGCACGGATTCACTGCGTATCTGCTGGGGAGTCCTGCGCAAGCGAAGCCATGTGCAGCTCTGCCACCGACGAGGTTCAAACCCGCATTTCTCTGCTCTGTACGTGCTGCCACTCTCGTCGCCAAAACGGTGGCCCAGCACGTTAATTTCCACGCAAACCTAACCCACCGGGGGGCAGTGAGTCACTACTGCGTGGAAATCAACACCCTGCGATCTCGTGGTGTGCGAGCAGAAGGTTCAGAGCTTTTTATACTGCTGGATACGCACCATGCAGCGGCCCAGCAGGCTCTGGGCATCGCACTGGATTTCTGGGCCAAGCTTTTTTGGTGGCAAGGCGTCGTTGATCTTCGGCTCGGTTTTGCCGTCGCGTCTTATCGATTCGCCTGCCTGAAGACCAGACTCAATCGGCGTAGCCGATCACAAAGGGCGTGCGGTCCTTGCCCGCGATCCACTGGGGCGGCTTGCCTCGGCCGGACCAGGTGGCACCGGTGTCGGGATCCCGGTACTTGGCGGCGACCTTCTTGGGCTGGGGCTTCCAGGGGAAGACTTGCTGGGCCGTGAATCCAAACTCTTGAACGAGTTGCAGGACGGTTGGGAGGGCCTGTTCGGACTCGGCCTTCTTGGCGTTAGCGATTTGCTGGTCGAGGAGTGCCTTTTGGGCGAGGAGTTCGGCGTAGCGGGACATGGAAATGCGTGGGGGGAGTGAGTGCTGGGGTGTTGTGATCTTGCCCAAGGAGGGCCGTTTGAGGTACAGGAAGCACTCTACGCGAACCGGTGCAGAGGAAGGCTCAGTTGGCAGTTGAGACAGGGAGATTAACGGATTCTTGGGTCTCGCCCTGGCGCCATACCTGTAGGTTGGCGTACTCGCGACCGCAACCGGTGCAACACAAGGCTTCTGTATAGCGCATAACTCCTGCGTCATCGCGTGCGAGCACCCGGTGGTAGCTGGTGGTAGCTGGTGGCACCACAGTACCCGCAGCAGTTTCTGGCGGTTGACGGGTTCATTGAGATAGAGGAGCTCAGGTTCTTCACTCAGGGGATCTGTTCTTGGCTGGGGTCGTTGTTTCGTGCGCTCTTGATCGTACCAAGGCAACGGAGTTCGCACAGATCCATAGGTGGGCTACGGCCTGGTCCCTTTTTGTGGGGGTGCTTTATATTGCTCCGCGATCAGGCATCAAAAGCGCAACTGTGGTTTGTCTATTAATGACACCGGTATCAAGTGCATGCCACGAGACTGCTCCAGGCTGGTTGCCGTCGTTCACCTCAGAAATGCGAATGACTGCTATTGCCCAGAGCAGTTATTACACCAAAACGTTGGAGAAAGTCTGCTTTACATCTCACAGCTGCCCTCCTGGCTTCGCTTAGGCGTCGGCATCACGTTGTGCGCGCTCAGTTCGCGCCGCATCCGTGAGCAGTCCACCTCCGATGCAAGCGCTTCACACAGAGGTGGCATCAACACCTCCAGCACAGAGGTGCGCATTGGAATGTCCCGCGCTTCAACGCCTTACTGCCGAAACATGTCGTCCAGCAGATAGACGGCTACAGCCATGCTGGAGCGAGAGAAAAGCGCGATGAATGCTAACTATTGACGAATAGCACTTCCAGCTCCATCCACGCCAGCCATAGCCTGACGATCCAGCTTTCGACCTTGACGTGTAGGCGCTGCACGTCGTCTTTTGCTAGCGCACTGTGGCGTTGCAGGACGAGAAGTTCGCGCGTCTGGGCGAGCGAGGGGCGCACTGCCCCAGCATCCACTTCTACCAGTTGCCGACGCGCCCGCATCGCGCTAGCCGCAGGCCGATCTACCAAGTATTGCTGCGTGTCGAGCACGGCCTTGTTATGCACCGTCGCAATGTCGTCGAGGAACAGTACGAAGGGCTGTCTGCGGCGTGTCAGCCTCCCGCAAAGGGTGGCGTCGGCGACGCCTGCTCCTCCGCAGACCGTCCAGGGTACTGCAGAAGCCGCCGCAGAGCCTTAGTCAGACATTGCATGAAGCCTGAGATGTCGTTGTCACCACCGTCCCGAGTCAGCCAGACTATAGCGGTGCCAGACAGTTCGTGGCCGCGCTGCAAGTGCACCCTCGCAGTATTCTTTCCACTCCTGCCGGAGCACGGATCAGGACTAGCTGTGCTTCGCACCGCACGACTTGGATGATGCGCGTACGCCGCAGTTGGCCAGCATCAGTCAACGCTGGCCGCGATTTAACGTCAACCTTTCCTGACTTGGTCATACGTGCGAACCAGCTTGTGCGGAGTATGAGCAACTTGCCACTGTTGCGAGCGAATCGTCGGTTCCGACGATCACCCGAACACATCAACGCTTCATAGTCCAACCCGGGCAACAGAAGAAAGGAGCCGGTACCCATGAGCGTTGGTAACATCCAAAACCTCGAAGCTCAGGCGGCTTTTGTCGCGGGCGCAGGCCAAGTCGTCAGGCTGGACATTGCCCAGTTGCTGGCCACCCACGGTGCGAGCGTAGTGATAAACGACTATGTTGAGGTGCGCGCACGAAGCATGGCCGATCAGATCGGCTTGCGTGAATTATGCGTCGCGGCTTCGGCGCGAATCAGCGAGGTGGCCTTTCCCACTGGCATAGGCTTCGACGCCGAGCTGACACGCCGCGTCAGCGAAGTGGCGCTGGCCCAAGCCAACCAACACGATGTGGTCGAGCTGCACGATGCGTTCACTGTACAAGAGTCTCACTATGTCGAGGTCATCGGTTTCTGCGGGCCGGGCCAAGGCGTAGGACTGCTGAAGAACGGAGCCCTCAATTTCGACGGCCAATTCGCGATCAATCCTTCCGGCGTGCAAGTCGCCATGGGCCATCCGCTCGGCCCTACGGGCATTGGTCATATTGGTGAGATCACGATGACGCTTAGCAGCAAGACCGGCGCTCGCCAGCGGCCCGGATGCTCAACTGGGGCTAGCGCACATGGGAGGTCTCGTAGCGGTCGCCTATGCCCACGTGCTACGACGCAATTACATTGATATTAACGAATCGATACACGGCCCGTGCGTGGTGCCGTCAACGCCTCACCCAAGCCTACGCAATAGCACGCGCGCAAGGCACGGAGTGGCCGAATCTGGTCTGGCCTTCAACGCATTCCCCTTCCTTTTACAACACTCGCCGGCTTTGACCGGCCCACGGAGACATCAGCATGAAAATTTCCCAGCGCCGCCGCGTCCTGCTCGCGATCATGGCCGTTCTGCCACTCGTCAGCCCACTGCCTTCGGCCTGGGCACAGACGGAGTACCCGGCGCGGGCAGTGACGTTCATCATTCCTTTCCCGCCGGGCAGCGGCGCTGACACCACGGCGCGCCTCTATGCGCGGCGCTTGCAGGAACTCACCAAACAATCCATCGTGGTGGACAACCGCCCCGGTGGCGAGAGCTTCATCGCGGCGCAGGCTGTCACCCGGTCCAACCCCGATGGCTACACGCTCTATTTCGCCACCAACAACATCGCGATGCAGCCGGCGCTGTTCAAGAAGTTGCCTTATGACCCTATCGCCGACTTCGCGCCCGTCGCGCGCATGGCGCGCGGCATCAACGCGATCGTCGTGCCCACCTCGTCGCCCTACAAGACCCTGGCGGAACTGGCCGAAGCCGCGAAGAAAAAGCCCAGGCAATTGACCTACGGCGCGGGCGGATCTGGCTTCCGGCTCTACGTCGAGCAGCTGGCAGAGCAGTTGGGTGCTCAGTTCCAGGATATCCCATACAAAGGCTCCGGGCCAGCGCTAATTGATACGGTAGGCGGTATCGTCAATTTTTCGATCGCCGACGTCTCCGCCGTGCTGCCGCTGATACATGCTGGCAAGCTGCGTGCGTTGGTAGTGTCTTCGGAGCGACGCCATGCGCTGCTACCCGATGTCCCCAGTGCTGCCGAGGCCGGCGTGCCCGGCTATGAGGTCTACAGCTGGACCGCACTGCTCGCACCGGCCAAGACCCCGCAACCGGTCGTCGACAAGCTCGCCGCACTAATGCAGCAGATCAACGCCGAACCGGAGACCGTCGCCGCCCTAAGCAAGCTCGGCGTCGAGGTCTTCTCGGCTGGGCCGCAGGAGCTGAGGCGCTACCAGCTCTCCGAGACCGAACGCTGGAAGCGCATCGCCCAGCGCGCCGGCGTAGAGCCGCAGTGAGGAGCGGGCATGAGCTTTGCCGAACCCCGAACGGACGGCCCCCTTGCGCAGGCGGCTGGGAACGACAGGAACTACATCGCGCTGTATTGCGCCAGCCCGCCCGTCGAGGCGCCCGTGGCACCACCGACCTACGTGCTGCAGGCCTGCGCGAGGGCAGGCGGGCAGATCGTCGATGCCGCTGTTGTCGACAGTTCGGCTCACATGATGAACCTGTTGTTCGGAGTGGTGTCGGGCCGCGACGGCTCCTTGGCGCGCGGCGGCAGCCTGCTTGACGGATGCCACTGGGCTCATGGCTACTTCTGCGCTGATGGCCACTGGATCAACGTGGCAGCGCTCGAGGCGAATTTCCACGCGGAACTGACTCAGCGGATAGGCCTCGCTGACGACCCCAACTTTGCTGGCCAGATGGATCGCAGCCGCTTGCCCGTACAACGGCAGGCGCTGGCTGTCTACGCCGCGCCGGCATCGGCGCTAAGAGCCGTCCCGCCGCTCGGTCGGTTCACCGAAGAGATCTCGCCCCTGGCCAGATGCAGCCCGGCCGACATTGAGGCGCATAGAGACGCCGGAGCCACCCATGCCTGAATCCACTGCCATCGCCGACCTCACCCCGGACGCCGCGCTGCGCGGCGTGCGCGTAGTCGACCTGACCACTGTCATCTTCGGACCCTATGCCACGCAGACGCTGGCCGACTACGGCGCTGACGTCATAAAGATCGAGACGCCCGACGGTGACAGTACTCGCTTTAACGGACCGGCACGCGAGAAAGGCATGGGCTCCCTGTTTCTCGGCTCAAACCGCAATAAGCGCAGCGTAGTGCTGAACCTCAAGCAGGCTGCGGCACTGGAGGCCCTGCTAGCCCTAACTGACACGGCCGACGTCTTCATACACAACGTGCGGCCGCAGAAGTTAGCTGGATTGGGGCTTTCGGCCGAGGTGCTGCGCGCGCGCAACCCGCGGTTGATTTTTGTCGGCCTGCATGGCTTCGGCGACGGCGGGCCATATGCTGGCGCACCGGCCTACGACGACATCGTGCAGGGACTCAGCGGGGCGGCCGATCTGGTTCAGCGCCAGTCAGGCGATCCGCGCTACTTCCCGACCGTGGCGGCCGACAAGATATGCGGCCAGATGGCCGTACACGCGGTGATCGCCGCGCTCTACCAGCGTGAGCGCACCGGGGCAGGCCAGGTCATCGAGGTGCCAATGTTCGAGAGCACGGTGTCGTTCCTGCTGGTCGAGCACTTCTACGCCAGGCACATGAGCGCGCCGGGCGATACACAGCCGGCGCGGCCCGAGGAGCTAGGCTACCCGCGCACGCTGGCCCCGTCGCGCCGCCCCTACCGTACGGCCGACGGCCATGCCTGCGTGATGCCGTACACGGACGAGAACTGGCGCCGCTTCTTCGAAGCCATTGGCCAGCCCTGGCTGGCCACAGATCCACGCTTCGCCAACATCACGGCGCGCACGCAGAACATCGCCGAACTGCTGTCGCTCATGGAGGGTATCCTGGAAAAGCAGAGCACAGCGCACTGGATTGCCATGTGTAAGGACCTGGACGTTCCTTGCGCGCCGGTCAACCGCCTGGAGGACCTAGAACAGGACCCGCACCTGCGTGCGGTGGGTCTCTTCGAATCCGTGAAGGACGGTGCCGAAGGCGACTATCGCTTCACCCGGTCGCCCATCAAGCTCGGCGCCAGCGCGGTGCCGGCTGCCATGCCGCCGAGGCTTGGCGAGCACACTGCGCAGGTGCTCGGCGAGCTCGGCCTAGCGCCCGAGCTACTGAAACAACTGCTTCCTGCCGACGCGTCTGTCGCGCAGCCGTCTGCGCAGGAGCGGGACAGGACATGAGCCGCCCCTGCATCACCGGCGTCGGCGAGACGGCCTTCGGGCGGCATGAGGGCCGCGACACGCTGCAACTGATGGCCGATGCCGCGCAGCAAGCACTGGACGATGCTGGCATCGCGCACGGAGAGATCGACGGCGTGCTGTGCGGCTACGCAACCACGCTGCCGCACTTGATGCTCTCGACGCTGTTCTGCGAGCGCTTCGGCCTGCGTCCGGCCTATGCGCATGGCATCCAGTTGGGGGGCGCAACCGGCGCTGCGATGCTAATGCTGGCTGGCGACTTGGTGCGCAGCGGGCGCTGCCGTCGCGTGCTCGTGGTCGCGGGCGAAAACCGCCTGAGCGGCCAGACGCGCGACGGCGCTATCCAGACCCTGGCCCAGGTCGGTGATTCCACGCACGAAGTGCCCAACGGCACCTCGGTGCCGGCTTACTACGCCCTGCTGGCCTCGCGCTACATGCACGAGACAGGCACCCGCGAAGAAGACTTGGCCGAACTGGCGGTACTGATGCGCACCAATGCTTCGCGCCACCCCGGCGCACACCTGCGTACGCCAATCACAGCGGCCGAGGTGCTGGCGTCCAAGCCGGTGGCCACGCCCCTTAAGCTGCTCGACTGCTGCCCGATATCCGACGGCGCCATCGCGCTGGTAGTTGCGGCAGATGCGGCCGGTGGCCCGTGCATCACGATTCGCGGAGCCGGACAGGCACACCTGCACCAACACCTTACGGCCATGGCCAGCGTGCTCGGTTGCGGCGCCGCCGAAGCCGCGCGGCGCGCCCTCGACGAGTCAGGGCTGCGGCTGGCCGACATCGACCACCTCGGCATCTACGACTCCTTCACCATTACCCTGGCCATGCTGCTTGAAGAGATCGGCTTCGCGCCGCGCGGCGGCGCCGCCGCTCGGGTGCGCAGCGGAGACTTCGCGACCGGCGGCCCGCTACCCCTCAATACGCACGGCGGGCTGTTGTCCTTCGGTCACTGTGGCGTGGCTGGCGGTATGGCCCATGCGGTGGAAGCGGTGCGGCAACTCGGCGGCCGCGCTGGCGATCGCCAGGCCGGTCGGCCTAATCACGCGCTAGTGCATGCGGACGGGGGCGTGATGTCCTCGCACGTATGCCTCGTCCTGTCCCGCGAGGGTTGAGCCACATGATCCCCACCGCATCAGTCTATCTTGATGGCGTCGCCCGCGGCGTGCTGCGTTACCAGCGCTGCGCCGACTGCGGTGTTGCCCAGACGCTGCCGCGCCTGGCCTGCCAACGGTGCGGCGGGCCGCGCCTGGATTGGTATGACGCCGTCGGCCATGGCACCGTGTACGCGTTGACCGCCGTCACCCGCGCCCCCTCCGACGCGTTCCGCGCGCTGGTGCCCTACACCCTCACGCTGGTCGACCTCGACGAGGGCGTGCGGGTCATGGCCCACGGCACGTCCGGCCTGGCCATTGGTGACCCTGTATTGGCACGTGCCGAGTGCCGGGCCGGCATCGACCTCATCGTTTTTCACCGGAGTTACGACCCATGATCGATTACCGCAAGCTGCGCGACTGGCAGTTTCCTGTCATCGAGCACACCTACACGACAGACGACACGATGCGCTATGCGCTCGCGCTCGGCCTGGGCGATGATCCAGTCGACACGAACCAACTTCAGTTTGTAAACGACGTGCGGCCAGGCCTTCCGCTGGCCATGCCCACGATGGCAGTGGTGCTCGGCTTTCCAGGCTCTTGGATGAACGATCCGGCCACCGGCATCGATTTCTCGAAAATCGTGCACGGCGACGAGTTGCTAGAAATCCACCGGCCGCTGCCCGCAGCTGGTACCGTACTAGCCCATCACCGCGTAGTCCGCATAGTGGACAAGGGCGCCGGGCGCGGCGCGACGATCACCTATGAAAAGAAACTGTTCGACAAGTCCGACGGGACGAAGCTGGCGACGGTGCACCACACTACGTTCGCGCGTGGTGATGGTGGCTTCTCGCTAGAGGCGGGGCTGACCGACGAGGCACTGACCGCGCCTGCCCCGGTTCCCGCACGCACGCCCGACAGCGTCTGTGAGATTGCCACGCTGCCGCAGCAGGCGCTGCTGTACCGCCTGTGCGCGGATCGCAACCCACTGCATTCCGAGCCGTCTGTAGCAGTCGAGGCGGGCTTTGCGCGACCCATCCTGCATGGTCTGTGCAGCTATGGCATCGCCTGTCGCGCCGTGCTTGCGCATTGGGGCTGCCATGACCCACGGCGATTGAAGAGCCTGTTCGTTCGTTTCTCGGCACCAGTGTTCCCCGGCGAGACCCTTCGCTTCGAGATGCACGCGGATCGAGGTGCTATCGCTTTCAGAGCCCGGGCGATGCAGCGCGACAAGGTCGTGCTTGACTACGGTCGGGCAGAGCTTCTGTAATCTGGGGGCGAAAAATATCGGGAAATGCGACCTGCATCTTGCCGAAAAGGCACTCCTGATCAGGGTAGACTTTTGCGCAGCGGCTAGCGTTTCACTAGCCGGTGGTACGCTCTTCGTAGCCACCACTGACAGCGAACACCGTTTGCCAGTGGCGACCGACTTGGTCCAGCGACGGTTCAATCCGCCGGCACCTAATCAACTGTGGAGCAGCGACATCACGTATATCGCTACGGACGGGGGGGCTGTACCTGGCAGCGGAGCTGACGGTCTGCTTGCGCAGGCCGCCGCTCACCACGCAGGGCCGCATCTCACGCGGAAGCGATCGGCATGTCGTTCTTCGAGTACAGCTTGTAGTACTTGGCATCTGGCGGAATGGGCGGTAGGGCGGCGTCCCAGGCATGCCAAGCCTTGCGGAGTTCCGTGAGTTGCTCAGGAAGGCGATGGGCCAGATTGGCACGCTCCCGTTCATCGGCACGAAGGTCAAACACGTACTCGATGCCATCCACGTGCAAGTACTTCCAGTCCCCCCGCACAAGCGCGCGTTGCTCGCGGTACTTCATGCGCCAGCACAGGTCTCCTGGCCTGCGCCACTGAGGATCCGTAAAAGTCGGAGTCAGGTCGATGCCGTCCAGTGGATGGTGGGGGTCGGCAGTCACCCCCGCGGCGGCCAGCATCGTTGCCATCCAGTCCATCGTCATGTTGGGCGTATGGCTCACAGCGCCTGCTGGAATGCGCGCTGGCCAATGTGCGAGCAATGGAACCCGAATACCCCCTTCCAATAAATCCATCTTTTGGCCCACGAACGGCCAGTTGTTTGAAAAGCGCTCACCGCCGTTGTCGCTGGTGAAAACGACAAGCGTGTTCTCGCTCAGGCCCTTCTTCTCCAGTGCATCCAGCACCCAACCGATGCCTTCATCCATGTGGTGAATCATGCGCTGATAGGTGGCGATCGACCCCCCGTCGAGGTGTTCCCCTCTGCTTCGGGTATGGGTGGACCCGGCGGCGTCTTCACGGGTCAGCCAAGGCCAGTGTGGCGCGCTGTAGTGCAGGCTCAGCAAGAAGGGCTTTGACGCATCCTGTCGTTCCACGAACTCCACCGCACGCCGGCTGAGCAGATCCGTCAGATAGCCGTCCTCCTGGACGGCTGATTCGTTGTTCCACAGATCAGCATTGCCGCGGGGGTCTGTGTGGGCAAAGTAGTCGGCACCACCGGCATGAAAACCATAGAACTCGTCGTATCCCGACTGACGCGGGCCGAAGTGCGGCGGATAGCCGAGGTGCCACTTCCCGACCAGGGCTGTTGCGTATCCGGCGTTGCGAAGCAACGAAGGGAGTGTCGGATGGGCCGGCGGCAGACCCAGCACCTTGTCGCCGTGCGCCTTTGCCAGCGGCTCTTCCGCGCCCCCACGCAATCGATATTGCCAGCGGCCCGTGATCAAGGCAAAACGCGTAGGTGAACACACCGCAGAGTTGGCGTAGCCGCGGGTGAATCGCATACCCCTGCTGGCAAGACGATCCAGGTTGGGCGACACGTCGATCGGCAGGTTGGATGCGTCACGCGCGCCAGTGCACCCGAGATCTGCATATCCGAGGTCGTCCGCGAGAATGAAAACGAAATTGGTGTGAGTCATGGCATGAGTCCATCTTCGAAGGTGCTGCGTTGGACGAATCTTCACGGGCTGCTCTGCGCGAGCGATGTGCGCATGGCTTGCACAAACCTGCGGTACGGCTCCGGATCAGTAGGGGCTGGATGGAATACCGGCGACGGCGCCAGCAGGAGTTCCTTGGCGGCCTCGTCGAGAATGAAGCCGCCCATGCTTGCCCACCAGTGATTGAGCGCCGGGCCCAAGTGATCGAGCATGTGACGCATACCGCCTGTACCACCACCGATGGCGCTCAAAGCGAAAGGGCCCGCTTCTGCCCAGCGCAGGCCTAGCCCATGCGTCACCGCCACGTCGATCTCATCGCGGGTGACCACACCGTCGGCGACCAACTGGAACGCCTCACGCAGCAACGCAGCCTGCAGTCGGTTCATCACGTGTCCGGGCCGCTCCTTGCGCGGCACGATGACGACCATGCCCACGGATTCGTAGAAGCGTCGGGCACGCCCGAGATCTTCATCGCCAGTCGCCGGACCAGGCACCAGTTCAAGTGTCGGAATCAGGTGCGGAGGATTCAGCGGATGACCCACCATCACGCGCGACGGGTGCCTGTGCGTCAGCGTCTGCAGCTGTGAAGGCATCAGTCCTGAAGAGCTCGAGGCGATGGGCGTGGTGGCCGGGCAGCGTTGATCGATCTCGGCAAGCAGCGGCTGCTTCAGGTCCAGGCGTTCGGGACCGTTCTCCTGAACGAATTCCACATCTTCCAACGCGGCGCTGAGGGACGACACGCAGCGAAGCCGCTGTCGCCACCCGCCGACCGCAGGTTCGGTCAGCCAACCGGCCAAGGCACCGTGAAGCCGGGCTTCTGCGTCGGGAGAAGGGTCGTACGCCAACACCGAGTACCCACTGCGAAGGAAGCGGGCGCACCAGCTCGCACCGATGAGGCCAGTCCCGACGACCGCAACGTTTCGCGCCGTCACGCGGAAGCTCCACCAAGCCGCACACTGTCACGCCCTTTCAATCCAAGGCGCGCGCGCACTTCCTGTGGTGTGGCAATACGAAGGCCGAGCGACTCGAGCACGCTCCTCATGTGCATCACCTGCTCAGCGTTGCTGCGCGCAAGCTGGCGCGTTCCGCCCAACGTTAGGCTGTCCTCCAGACCTACCCGCACGTTGCCGCCCAGCAGTGCGTTGTGAACGCCCATGGGCAGCTGATGGCGCCCCACCGCAAGGATGGACCATTCGAACTCGCTGCCGAACAGCCGTTCGGCGGTCCGCAACATGTGCAGCAGGTTGTCGAGCTCTGCGCCCACGCCGCCCAGGATACCGACGATCAGTTGAATGAACAGTGGCCCACGATACAGGCCCTTGTCGAGAACATGCGCCAGGTTGTACAGCTGCCCTACGTCGTAGCATTCGAACTCGAACATCACGCCGTTATCCCGGTGGAGGGCGCACATGATCGTTTCGATGTCTTTGAAGGTATTTTTGAAGACGCCGTCGTAGGTGCCTTCCAGATACGGGCGCTCCCATTCGAACCGCCAGTCACGGATCTTCGCCGCGGCGGCGAAGAAGCCGTTGTTGATGGAGCCCATGTTCAGTGAGGTCATCTCAGGACACACTGCCAGTGGCGCGGCTAATCGGTCGTCCAGCGTCATGCCCGGGCCACCGCCTGTGGTGATGTTGATCACTGCGTCTGTCTGCTCGTGGATTCGGGGCAGAAACTGCATGAAAACTGCCGGATCGGCCGTTGGCCGACCGTCCACCGGGTCGCGCGCGTGGAGGTGGATGATGGATGCGCCGGCCTTCCACGCATCGATCGCCTCCTGGGCGATGTGCGCGGGCGTGATAGGCAGGTGGGGGGACTGACTCGGTACGTGGATTGAGCCCGTAATGGCGCAGGTAAGGATCACGCTGCGCTCGAGGTGGTGGTTGGTGGCCATGGCCGATATCTCCTGTCGTTAGCTGCGCTCTGCATGAGCGCGAATCTCGGGTCGATGGGGGGGTGTCATTGCGCTTTGAGGTATGTACAGACGCTCTGCAAGGCGGCGGCGGCTGTCGGGTGCAGCGTCGCTTGCGAGAGGCAGCTGTGGATCATTCCGGCCATCTCACGGTAGACCACCGGAACGCCAGCGTCGCGCAGGCGCTCGGCATAGGCGTGGCCCTCGTCGCGCAGCGGATCACATTCCGCCGTCACGATGAGGGCCGGTGGCAGGCTCCGTAGATCGGCCGCCGCCAGCGGAAACGCCCCGTCTTGCGCCGCACCGTCCAGGTACTGGTCGATGAACCAGCGCATCGCATCCCGGGTGAGGAAGTGGTCCTCCGCGAACGCCAGGTACGACGGCGTCGGCGGCTCGTAGTGCGCCGTGACCGGATAAAAGAGCACTTGGCCCCGGATGTTGGGAGCGCCGGCTGCACGTGCCTGTAGGCACACCATGGCCGCCAAATTGCCGCCGGCGCTGTCACCGCACACGGAGACTCGTTGGGCGTCGCCATGCAGCGCCGCGGCGTTTGCATGCACCCACCGGGTGGCCAGCAAGGCATCGTCCAGCGCCGCCGGGTAGGGATTTTCGGGCGCCAGCCGGTAGTCGACGGCCACCACTAGGCTGTCGGTGCCGCAGCAAAGCCGACGGCACAGTGTGTCATGTGAATCCAGGTCACCCAGAACGAATCCGCCTCCGTGGAAGAAGACGATCACTGGGTGCGGCGCACTGGCATCAGGCCAGTACAGCCGCACTGGCAGCGTCCCTGCAGGTGATGTGATCCCGCGATCTTCGACGCACCCCACGGCCAACGGCGGCGTATCGAGAGGCCGCATTGAACGCAGGAGCTGCCGAGCGGCTGCGGCGCCCAGTGCGTGCGGCTGCGGCATGCTAGCTGCCTTCAACGCAGCGAGCTGTGCCTGGATGGATGGGTCCACTGCCATGACTTGCGAACTCGTGTCGTCAATGTTGCTTCCACCGGAGCACTACGAATCAGCGGTCAGGCCCAGCTTCTTTATCTCGGCGCGCCACAGGTCGGTCTCCATCCGCAAC
Organism: Ectopseudomonas composti; assembly: GCA_946886245.1. The sequence goes on from CAMPIF010000030.1 coordinate 14,636, forward strand.
TGCTCCGCGAAAGCCTGCGGGGAGTTGGACTGCGGCGCCATGCCGAGGTCAGCTAGGCCTTTGGCAAACTCGGGATGCGCCACGGCAGCCTGTATGGCCTTTGCCAGCCGCTGCACCACATCCTGCGGTGTGCCTTTGGGCACAAAAACGCCCTGCCAGGCCATTGCGTCCAGCGCGATGCCCTGCTCACGGTAGGTCGGCACCTCCGGCACGAGAGGACTGCGCGTGGCGCTGGAGACACCGAGCAGCCGCATACGGCCACCCTTGAGTTGGGGCAGAAAGCTACCGAGCACCGTGGAGTATCCGGCCACCTGTCCGCCCAGCAGGTCCTGCAGGCCCGGTCCGTCGCCGCGGTAAGCCACGTGCGTGAGCTCGGCACCTGCGGCCTTGCCCAGCATGATGCCCAGCAGGTGCGCCTGCGAGCCCCCCGCTGGCGAACCGAACATGGCCTTGGCCGGGTTGGCGCGTGCCCAGTCCATGAACTCCCTCAGGTTGTGGATACTTTCCGGTACCGCCGGACCCACGGCAAAGCCGAACGAGTAGTTGGCCACCAACGAAACCGGCTGTGCGTCGTCGGGCCGATAAGGCAGTGATTTGTAAGTAAACGGGTACACCGTGAAGGGGGCGGGGGGCGTCATCAGCAGCGTGGCGCCATCCGGCGCAGCGGCCTTGAGCGCACTGACCGCGATCTGCCCGCCGGCGCCCGGCTTGTGCTCGACGATGACTGTTGAAGCATAGGTGCCGCGCAGGCGCTCGGCCAGCCGCCGTGCCAGGATGTCGCCACTGCCGCCCGGAGGGAACCCGACCATCACCCGAACGAGATCGGGCGTCTGGGCCGAGGCCAGGTGTGGCAGTGGGGTGCCGATCAGGGCCAGCGTGGCCCAGCGAGCGTTGAATCGACGGCGATTGATCATGGGTGGAGTCTCCTGGCGGGCGAATGGTGGACGGCAGGTGTGCCGCGACGGCTTCAACCGTCGGTACGGCATTGCGCTCACCCCTGCGAGACTGACAGCGCCGTACATCGAGCCCGATTTTTAGCGGGCTGCGCGTCAGGCGTTTGCACGTGGCTGCCACGCTTGCACGATTCGCTCGGCTCTGCGGGTAATCCCTGCGTTGCCGACCCGAGGCACAGCAGCGATCTGCAGGTGTTGTAGACGGATGGGGCGCGTGATGACTAAACCATCGGCTCGGCGCATGAGCACGACCGTTGCGCTGCCTTCTCCGCGCTGACCGATCCCGGCGCTGGGCCGGTGGACGGCAGATGTTAGCGGCTTCGCAACTGTGTCGGTGCTACGCCCCAATGTTTGCGGAACGTGTTGGTGAAGTGCGCTAGTTCCGCAAAACCAGTGCGGGTGGCGATCTCGCCGATGGACCAGTTCGTACCTTCCACCCATTCGCGGGCGCAGCGCATGCGCAATTGCATGGCGTACCGCAGAGGGGCCTGGCCGGTGGCGGCCTTGAACGCCCGGTGAAATGCCTGCGCACCCAGGCCCACGATTTGCGCCATCTCTTGAAGCGACGGTGCCGATTGGTCCATCCAGGCGCGCAAGTGGTCGTCGATACGGGCGACCTGCTCGGGCGTTAATCGACGCCTGGGGGACAGCTGGCCATCTGCAAAGCGCTCGAGCAGCTGGACCGCAAGGGCAGTGCCGACCGAGTCCATAAAGACGCGTGACTGCGAGGTGCCCCCCCTGGCGTAGTCGACCAGAACGCGGCCAAGACCCGCGATGATCTCGTCGTGCTCACCGAAGCACGATCGCAGGCCGATTCGAGGGCCGATATGCTCGTGGTCTGCCGCGCGCTTTAACAGCTCGGGCGCCACGCTCAAGTGCAGGTTCTTCCCGGGACCGAAGGTCTTGAAATACGCCGTGCGGTACGGCGGCACCACGACGATCTGTCCGGCTGCATCGTGGCGGATGTCGAGCAGGCCTTCGCGCCACTGAACGACGGGCGACGACGCCTCCACCCGAATGAAGATGTCATACGAATGGTTGGGCGGGATGTAGTACTCCTGCGCCAGGGCCTGCTGCTCCCAAACCACCAAGCCGGGGCAGGCCGTGTCGCCGCTGTGCGCCGTCACCATGGACTGCACGGTTCGCGCCGGGTCACCCGGAAGCTCGTCGGCCAGTTGGCGCAGGCGAGCCATGTCGATTGCACGAAGCGCTTCCTGGTAGCTCTGGGGCGGCGAGCGCGGATCACGGTGATTCAGCATGGTGTATTTTCACTATAGCGCACCAGCGGAAGAGATGCTATGTGCCGATTGTGCGGCAGGCACTGCAGGTAACGGCCATGGTCTGGCAAGGACGGCGACGTCTCGATGTTGTGGTGGCGCACGGTGGCCGGATCGATTGCAAGCCAGGGACG
>CAMPIF010000031.1 GCA_946886245.1 Ectopseudomonas composti
CCCTGGAACTGCTCGACGCCCGCCCACCGCTGCCGGCGTCGCTGTTCAAGCTGTGCCTGTGGACGGCGCAATACTATCAGCACAGCCTTGGCGACACCCTGAGCTGGGCCTTGCCAGTACTGCTGCGCCAGGGCGAGCCGGCCGAAACCCGCCAGGAGCGCTACTGGCTGGTCAATAAAGACGCCAGCGTCGACGACCCACGCCTGACCCGCGCCCCCCGCCAGCGCGACGCACTCAAGGCGCTGGCGCAACATCCGCATGGCGTGGCCCACAGCCTGCTCAGCCAATTGCAACTCAACCGCGACAGCCTGCAGTTGCTGCATGAGAAGGGCCTGGTACGGGTCGAGGTGCGCCGCACCCAACCTCATGCCAAGCCGGCGCACTGGCTGGCACAACCGGAACTGCCACTGAACGCCGAGCAGCGCGCAGCGGTGAATGCCGTGGCGTCGAACTGGGACCAGTTCAATGCCTTTCTGCTCGCCGGCGTCACCGGCAGCGGCAAGACCGAGGTCTACCTGCAATTGATCCACCAGTGCCTGGAGGCCGGCAAGCAGGCGCTGGTACTGATCCCGGAGATCAACCTCGGCCCGCAGACCTTCGACCGCTTTTCCCGTCGTTTCAACGCGCGCATCGCCTTGCTGCATTCGGCGGTGAATGATCGCGAGCGCCTGGACGCCTGGCTGGCCGCGCGCGACGGCGAGGCCGACATCATCATCGGTACGCGCTCGGCGCTGTTCACGCCGATGAAGCACCCAGGACTGATCATCGTCGACGAAGAACACGACGCCTCTTATAAACAGCAGGAAGGCCTGCGCTACCACGCACGCGACCTGGCGCTGGTACGCGCCCGACAGGAAGACGTGCCCATCGTGCTCGGTTCGGCGACGCCCTCGCTGGAAAGCCTGCACAACGCCCACAGCGGCCGCTACGCCCTGCTCAAGCTGACTCAGCGCGCCGGCGGCGCCAGCCAGCCACGCTTCCTGCGCCTGGACGTGAAGAGCCGACCACTGGACTCGGGCATCTCCGGGCCAATGCAGCAGGCCATCGCCCAGACCCTGGCGGCCGGCCAGCAGGTGCTGGTGTTTCTCAACCGCCGCGGCTTCGCCCCGACCCTGCTCTGCCACGACTGCGGCTGGCTGTCCGAGTGCCCGCGTTGCGATGCACGCATGACCGTGCACCAGCGCTACCAGGAACTGCGCTGTCATCACTGCGGCCATGTCGAGAAGCAACCGAGCAACTGCCCGAAATGCCAGCACGTCGACCTGCGCCCGGTCGGCGCCGGCACCGAGCGTGCCGAAGAGCGCCTGGCGGTGCTGTTCCCCGACTACCCGGTGCTGCGCATCGACCGTGACAGCACCTCGCGCAAGGGCGCGATGGATCGCCTGTTCGCCACCATCAACAAGGGCGAGCCGTGCATCCTGGTGGGCACCCAGATGCTTGCCAAGGGCCACCACTTCCCACGGGTGACGCTGGTGTCGATTCTCGATGCCGACGGCGGTCTGTTTTCCGCCGATTTCCGCGCCAGCGAGCGCATGGCGCAACTGATCGTGCAAGTAGCCGGTCGCGCTGGCCGCGCGGAGGAACCGGGCAAGGTCATCATCCAGAGCCACCTGGCCGACCATCCGCTGCTGGTACAACTGACCGAGCAAGGCTACTTCGCCTTCGCCGAACAGGCACTGAGCGAACGTCGCGGTGCCGGCCTGCCGCCGTTCTGCCACCTGGCACTGCTGCGCGCCGAAGCGCACAAGCCTGGCCAGGCGGAAAGTTTTCTCGATGAAGCCTGCAGCGAGGCCGAGCATTTACTGGGGGAGCTGGGCTTGACCGGCATCGAACTGCTCGGCCCGGTGCCCGCGCCGATGGAACGTCGCGCTGGGCGCTTCCGTGCGCAACTGCTGCTGCAGGGCAATGCCCGCGCACCGTTGCACCGTCTGCTCAACCACTGGCTGCATGCGTTGGAGCAAATGCCCAGCGGCCGTGCGGTACGCTGGTCGCTGGACGTCGACCCGATCGACCTTTTCTAAGCGGCACGCTGCAAGCCTCAAGCGAAAGCTAAAACGCGTATTTCCCTTTCGCTTGCAGTGCGCCCATGAAAAGCAGTCCGTAGGGTGGGCCGGGCGGCGTCCCGCTTCAGCCCACCAACAGCGGTTAGCCTAGGTGGGCTGAAGCCCACCCTACCCACTCCCCACGAAAACGCGGCACGCTTTTCCTTGCCGCTTGTGGCTTGCAGCCTGTAGCTGCTCTTATAATGCGCAGTTTTCGACCAAAGCCCCAAGGCAACCCGAGCCGAACATGAAAGACAGCATTCGCCACCTGATCCAGCAAGCCCTCGACCGCCTGACCGCCGAAGGCGTGCTGCCTGCCGGCCTGACGCCGGCCATCCAGGTGGAGAACACCAAGGACAAGAGCCACGGTGATTTCGCCAGCAACATCGCCATGATGCTGGCCAAACCCGCCGGGATGAAACCACGCGACCTGGCCGAAAAGCTGATCGCGGCACTGCCGGCCGACGAGCAGATCACCAAGGTGGAAATCGCCGGCCCCGGTTTTCTCAACTTCTTCCAGAACAGCGATGCCCTGGCCCAGCACCTGGAAGCGGCACTGGCCGACACCAGGCTCGGTGTGCGCAAGAACGGCCCGGCGCAGCGCGTGGTGGTCGACCTGTCGGCGCCCAACCTGGCCAAGGAAATGCACGTCGGCCACTTGCGCTCGACCATCATCGGCGACGGCGTGGCGCGCGTACTGGAGTTTCTCGGCGACACGGTGATCCGCCAGAACCACGTCGGCGACTGGGGCACCCAGTTCGGCATGCTGCTGGCCTATATGCAGGAAAACCCGGCCGCCGCCGAAAGCGAGCTGGCCGATCTGGAAGGTTTCTACCGCGCCGCCAAGAAGCGCTTCGACGAATCCCCTGAGTTCGCCGACCGCGCCCGCGAGCTGGTGGTGCAACTGCAGGCCGGCGACGCCGAGTGCCTGCGCCTGTGGCACCGTTTCAACGACATTTCCCTGTCGCACTGCCAGGCGCTGTATGACCGCCTGGGCGTCAAGCTGAGCATGGCCGACGTCAAGGGCGAGAGTGCCTACAACGACGACCTGCCACAGGTAGTCGCCGACCTCGCCGCCAAGGGCCTGCTGACCGAAGACAACGGCGCGCAGTGCGTATTCATGGACGCGTTCAAGAATGCCGAAGGCAACCCGCTGCCGCTGATCGTGCAGAAGGCTGGCGGCGGCTACCTGTACGCCACCACCGACCTGGCTGCGACCCGCTACCGCGCCGGCACGCTCAAGGCCGACCGCGTGCTGTACTTCGTCGACCAGCGTCAGGCCCTGCACTTCCAGATGGTCTTCGCCTGCGCGCGCCTGGCCGGTTTCGTCCCCGCCAGCATGGAAATGGAACACATGGGCTTCGGCACCATGAACGGTCCGGACGGCCGCCCGTTCAAGACCCGCGATGGCGGCACCGTGAAGCTGGTGCACCTGCTCGACGAAGCCGAACAGCGCGCCTACAGCCTGGTCAAGGACAAGAACCCGGACCTGGCCGAAGACGAGCTGCGCAGAATCGCCCGTGTGGTCGGCATCGCCTCGGTGAAGTACGCCGACCTGTCCAAGCACCGCACCAGCGACTACAGCTTCAACTTCGACCTGATGCTCAGCTTCGAGGGCAACACCGCGCCCTACTTGCTGTACGCCTATACCCGCGTGGCTGGCGTGTTCCGCAAGCTGGGCAAGAGCGTGGACGAGATCGGCGGGCAGATCACCCTGGTCGCCGAGCAGGAACAAGCCCTGGCTGCCAAGCTGGCGCAGTTCAACGAGCTGCTCGGCAACGTCGCCGACAAGGGGACGCCGCACATGCTCTGCAGCTATCTGTACGACCTCGCCGGCCTGTTCTCCAGCTTCTACGAAAACTGCCCGATCCTGAGTGCCGAGGACGAGGCCACGCGCGACAGCCGCCTGCGCCTGGCTGCCCTGACCGGCCGCACGCTCAAGCAAGGTCTGGAGCTGCTCGGCCTGGAAACTCTGGAGCGGATGTAAATGGCAGCGCGCAAGAAACCGGCGCCGAAACGCGGCGCCAGTCGCTATCAGGCCCCGGCGAAGAAGCCCGTACCGGGCTGGATCTGGCTGGCCTGCGGCCTGGTGGTCGGCGGTTTCTTCATGTTCCTGTTCAGCCTCGAACCGGGCCGTGACGAGATCAAGCGCGACAAGGGCGAACAGGTACGCAGCACCAAACCCGAGCCGAAGCCGACGAAGCCCGAACCGGCCAGACCCAAGTACGACTTCTACACCCTGCTGCCGGAGTCGGAAGTGATCCTGCCGCAGGCCCTGGAAGAAACGCCACCTCCCATGCCCGAGCAGAAACCGGTCACCCCGGAAGAAGCCGCGAAGATCGATGCCGCCCGCGCCGAAGCCGCGCTCAATGGCCAGGTGCCCCCGCCCGCGCCGCCGGTGCTGGCCAGCGCGCCGGTCACCACGCAGTTCTTCCTCCAGGCCGGCTCCTTCCGCAAGCGCGACGACGCCGACGGCCTGCGCGCGCAGATCATCCTGCTCGGCCAGAATGTACGCGTGGAAACCGGCAAGGTGCGCGAGGAAACCTGGCACCGCGTCCTGGTCGGCCCCTTCGCCAGCCGCGAGCAACTGGCCAGCGCGCAGAAGACCCTGGCAGCCGGGGGCTTCAGCAACCTGCTGTTACAGCAGCGCCAGGTCCGCTGATCGCCTGACAGGCCGTTGAAAAACGTAGGCGAGGCAGGCTGGCCGAGGCAAAAATAGCCGAAAAAGCGCAGTTTACGTGTTGTAAATGAGCATTTTGAGGCTGTTTTTAACGACGGCCAGGCAACGCAGGTAGTTTTTCAACAGCCTGTTAAGCCCGTCGCCGGTTGAAAAGCCGCGACGAGCACCCCATCTGAGTTTCCATCCGGGCAAGTTCGCCCCGCAGCGTGGAGATTCACCCTTGACCACCATCGTTTCAGTGCGCCGCCACGGCAAGGTCGTGATGGCTGGCGACGGCCAGGTTTCCCTCGGCAACACCGTCATGAAGGGCAACGCCAAGAAGGTGCGCCGCCTCTACCACGGCCAGGTGCTGGCTGGTTTCGCCGGTGCCACCGCCGATGCCTTCACCCTGTTCGAACGCTTCGAAGGTCAGCTGGAAAAACATCAGGGCCATCTGGTCCGCGCCGCCGTCGAGCTGGCCAAGGACTGGCGTACCGACCGCAGCCTGAGCCGCCTGGAAGCCATGCTGGCAGTGGCCAACAAGGACGCCTCGCTGATCATCACCGGCAACGGCGACGTCGTCGAACCCGAGGAAGGCCTGATCGCCATGGGTTCCGGCGGCAACTTCGCCCAGGCCGCCGCGCGCGCCCTGCTGATGAAGACTGACCTGTCCGCCCTCGAGATAGCGCAGACTGCACTCGGCATCGCCGGCGACATCTGCGTCTTCACCAATCATCACCAGACAATAGAGGAACTGGACGCCCCCGAGTGACGTCCGTTCTTCATACAGATTCGATAGCGAGCCAAATTCCATGTCCATGACGCCCCGCGAGATCGTCCACGAACTCAACCGCCACATCATCGGCCAGGACGACGCCAAGCGCGCCGTGGCCATCGCCCTGCGCAACCGCTGGCGGCGCATGCAGCTGCCGGCCGAACTGCGCCAGGAAGTCACGCCGAAGAACATCCTGATGATCGGCCCCACCGGCGTCGGCAAGACCGAAATCGCCCGTCGTCTGGCCAAGCTGGCCAATGCGCCGTTCCTGAAAGTGGAAGCCACCAAGTTCACCGAGGTCGGCTATGTCGGCCGCGATGTCGAATCGATCATCCGCGACCTGGCCGATGCAGCGGTGAAAATGCTCCGTGAGCAGGAAATCACCAAGGTCCGCCATCGCGCCGAAGATGCGGCCGAGGAACGCATCCTCGACGCCCTGCTGCCACCCGCGCGCCAGGGCTTCGGTGACGAGCCGGTGCGCAGCGAGGACTCCAATACCCGTCAGCTGTTTCGCAAGCGCCTGCGTGAAGGTCAGTTGAACGACAAGGAAATCGACATCGAAGTGGCCGACTCGCCCATGGGCGTGGAGATCATGACCCCGCCGGGCATGGAGGAAATGACCAACCAGTTGCAGAACCTGTTCTCCAGCATGGGTAAGGGCAAGAAGAAGAGCCGCAAGCTCAAGGTCGCCGACGCGCTGAAGCTGGTACGCGACGAGGAAGCCGCGCGCCTGGTCAACGAGGAAGAACTCAAGGCCCGCGCGTTGGAAGCGGTCGAGCAGCATGGCATCGTCTTCATCGACGAGATCGACAAGGTGGCCAAGCGCGGCAACACCGGCGGCGCCGATGTTTCCCGCGAAGGCGTGCAGCGCGACCTGCTGCCGCTGATCGAGGGCTGCACGGTCAACACCAAGCTGGGCATGGTCAAGACCGACCACATCCTGTTCATCGCCAGCGGCGCCTTCCACCTGAGCAAACCCAGCGACCTGGTGCCCGAACTGCAGGGTCGCCTGCCGATCCGCGTCGAGCTCAAGGCGCTGAGCCCGCAGGATTTCGAGCGCATTCTCAGCGAGCCGCATGCCTCGCTCACCGAGCAGTACAGTGCACTGCTGCAGACCGAGGGCTTGAACATCGAGTTCGCCGAAGACGGCATCAAGCGTCTGGCCGAGATCGCCTGGCAGGTCAACGAGAAGACCGAAAACATCGGCGCCCGTCGCCTGCACACCCTGCTCGAGCGCCTGCTGGAGGAGGTATCCTTCAGTGCCGGCGACCTGGCGGGCCAGCAGAACGGCGAACCGATCCGTATCGACGCGGCTTACGTCAACGGTCACCTCGGCGAGTTGGCACAGGACGAAGACCTGTCGCGTTATATTCTGTAAGCCCGTAGCCCGGATGAAATCCGGGGACGTTCACCGCAGCGTCCCGGATTGCATCCGGGCTACCTATGATGGAAATCCAGCATGCCCATCCCCAGCGCGATCAAACTGCACAAGGCCTCGAAAACCCTGGAACTGCGCTACGGCGAGCAGAGCTATCAGCTCAGCGCCGAGTTCCTGCGTGTGCATTCGCCCTCGGCCGAGGTACAGGGGCATGGCAAGCCGATTCTGCAGACCGGCAAGCTCAACGTCGCCCTGGAGCGCATCGAACCGGCCGGCAACTATGCACTGAAACTGTGCTTCGACGACGGCCATGACAGCGGCCTGTTCACCTGGGAATATCTGCACGAACTGGCCACTCGTCATGACCAGCTCTGGGCCGACTATCTGACGCAGCTCAGTGTCGCCGGGAAATCCCGCGACCCCAGCGAATCGGTCGTGCGCCTGATGCTCTGAGGTAACAGGAAGACCCTTGCCGCAGAGCGCTCGGCGCATCCCCCACCGACCACGTTAACGACAGTTAGGGCGAGTTTTCTAATCTATCGCGGCATACTCCTGCGCCATCGAGCAGCTTGCTTAACTTCACAAACTCGGGTAACCAAGGAACTGGCAGGTTCCCTGCATTTGGCTGTGCCAGGTGCAACGAAATACGCGGACTCGATCCGCCCCCGGTAACCCGAGCAGTACCTGGCACTGTGTCGCCGTGCGCCCTCGCAGGCCGGTATTCGTCTCAGGACAATGGAGCGTCGTAGATGAGTGATAAGAATAACGAAGACCTGAAACGCCAGGCCTCGGAAAACACCCTGGGACTCAACCCGGTGATTGGTATCCGCGGCAAGGATCTCCTGACCTCTGCCCGCATGGTGCTCTCCCAGGCACTCAAGCAACCCTTCCACAGCGCCAAGCACGTCGCCCATTTCGGCCTCGAACTGAAGAACGTCATGCTCGGCCAGTCCGCGCTCATGCCCGAAGATGGCGACCGCCGCTTCGCCGATCCGGCCTGGAGCCAAAATCCGCTGTATCGCCGCTACCTGCAAACCTACCTGGCCTGGCGCAAGGAACTGCACGACTGGATCGAGCACAGCTCGCTGTCCGAGCAGGACGCCAGCCGCGGCCACTTCGTCATCAACCTGATGACCGAAGCCATGGCCCCATCCAACAGCATGGCCAACCCGGCCGCCGTCAAACGCTTCTTCGAAACCGGCGGCAAGAGCCTGCTCGACGGCCTCTCGCATCTGGCCAAGGACATGGTGCACAACGGCGGCATGCCCAGCCAGGTGAACATGGAGGCTTTCGAGGTCGGCAAGAACCTGGCCACCACCGACGGCGCCGTGGTGTTCCGCAACGACGTGCTGGAACTGATCCAGTACAAGCCGATCACCGAGAGCGTGCACGAGCGCCCGCTGCTGGTGGTGCCACCGCAGATCAACAAGTTCTACATCTTCGACCTGTCGCCGGACAAGAGCCTGGCGCGCTTCCTGTTGCGCAGCCAGGTACAGACCTTCGTGGTCAGCTGGCGCAACCCGACCAAGGCACAGCGCGAGTGGGGCCTGTCCACCTACATCGAGGCGCTCAAGGAAGCCATCGACGTGATCTGCGCCATCACCGGCAGCAAGGACGTCAACATGCTTGGCGCCTGTTCCGGCGGCCTGACCACCGCCTCCCTGCTCGGCCACTACGCTGCGCTTGGCCAGCAGAAGGTCAACGCCCTGACCCTGCTGGTCAGCGTGCTCGACACCCAGCTCGACACCCAGGTTGCCCTGTTCGCCGACGAGAAGACCCTGGAAGCCGCCAAGCGCCGCTCCTACCAGGCCGGCGTGCTGGAAGGCAGCGACATGGCCAAGGTGTTCGCCTGGATGCGCCCCAACGACCTGATCTGGAACTACTGGGTCAACAACTACCTGCTCGGCAATGAGCCGCCGGTGTTCGACATCCTCTACTGGAACAACGACACCACGCGTCTGCCGGCCGCACTGCACGGCGAGTTCATCGACATGTTCCAGACCAACCCGCTGACCCGCCCGGGTGCGCTGGAAGTCTGCGGCACACCGATCGACCTGAAGCAGGTCACCTGTGATTTCTTCGTCGTCGCCGGCACCACCGACCACATCACGCCGTGGGATTCCTGCTACAAGTCGGCGCACCTGTTCGGCGGCAAGTGCGAGTTCGTGCTGTCCAACAGCGGCCATATCCAGAGCATTCTCAACCCGCCGGGCAACCCCAAGGCGCGCTACATGACCAACAGCGAGATGCCGCTGGACCCGAAGGCCTGGCAGGAAAGCTCGACCAAGCACGCCGACTCCTGGTGGCTGCACTGGCAAAGCTGGCTGGCCGAGCGTTCGGGCAATACCAAGAACGCTCCCCGCGCACTGGGCAACAAGAAATTCCCGGCCGGCGAAGCCGCTCCGGGCACCTATGTACACGAACGCTGACTTTCAGTTTCAACCGCAGCGGCACTGGGAAGTGCCGCACGCCACGACGGTCTGACCGGCGTGGAACCAGGTAACCCCTGGTAACCCTGGAGGCGGCCCGGACGGCCCTCTCCAGCGCTCAACTGCACAGGGGCTGCGCCTATGCCGCAACCATTCGTATTCCGTACCATCGACCTCGATGGGCAGACCATCCGCACCGCGGTGCGGCCAGGCAACAGCCAGTTGGTGCCGCTGCTGATCTTCAACGGCATCGGCGCCAACCTGGAGTTGGTGATGCCCTTCGTCGCCGCCCTGGATCCAGAGCTGGAGATCATCGCCTTCGACGTACCCGGTGTTGGCGGCTCCTCCACGCCAGCCACGCCCTACCGCTTCCCTGGCCTGGCCAAGCTGGCGGCGCGCATGCTCGATTACCTCGACTACGGTCAGGTCAATGCCATCGGCGTGTCCTGGGGCGGCGCCCTGGCGCAACAGTTCGCGCATGACTATCCCGAGCGCTGCAAGAAGCTGATCCTCGCCGCCACCTCGGCCGGCGCGGTGATGGTGCCGGGCAAGCCCAAGGTGCTCTGGCGCATGGCCAGCCCGCGGCGCTACGTGCAGCCGTCCTATGGCGTGCGCATCGCCCCGGACATCTACGGCGGTGCCTTCCGCCGTGACCCCAAGCTGGCCATGGCGCATGCCAGCAAGGTGCGCTCGGGCGGCAAGATGGGCTACTACTGGCAGTTGTTCGCCGGCCTCGGCTGGACCAGCATCCACTGGCTGCACAAGATCCGCCAACCGACCCTGGTGATGGCCGGCGATGACGACCCGCTGATTCCGCTGATCAACATGCGTCTGCTGGCCTGGCGCATTCCCAACGCCGAATTGCACGTGATCGACGACGGCCACCTGTTCCTGGTGACCCGCGCCGAAGCGGTGGCGCCGATCATCATGAAGTTTCTCGAGGAGGAACGGCACCGCGCGGTGATGCACCCGCAGCCCGCGCCCGTGCGCCAGCACTGACCGCACCAGCATGGTGCGCAATGTTCTGCGTGCTCGACAAAGGGGCCGCTTGAGGCCTCTTGCTTTTCGACGCGGCGCTCTGGAATGCACTTCCCGCGCGCCTGGTACAGGGCTTGCTGCACACCGTGCACAAGTACAAGGTGCGTGTCAGGCAGTCCGCGCCATGAAAGTCTCTAGACGGTTTGACGACGGAGTGTTGCCCCATGCGAGACAAGTCGAACCCGGCTTCACTGCCGGCACCTGCCAGTTTCATGAACGCCCAGAGCGCGGTGGTCGGCGTGCGCGGTCGCGATCTGTTGTCCACCATGCGCCTGCTGGCCGCCCAGGGCCTGAAGAATCCGGTGCGCAGTGGACGTCATCTGCTGGCCTTCGGCGGCCAGCTTGGCCGGGTGCTGCTCGGCGATACCCTGCACAAGGTCAATCCGCAGGATGCGCGTTTCGCTGATCCGACCTGGCACCTCAACCCCTTCTACCGGCGCAGCCTGCAGGCCTATCTGGCATGGCAGAAACAACTGGCTGCGTGGATCGACGACAGCGACCTGTCGGCCGATGACCGCGCCCGCGCGCGCTTTCTCGCATCGCTGATGAGCGACGCCCTGTCGCCGTCGAACAGCCCGCTCAACCCGCAGGCGCTCAAGGAGCTGTTCAACACCGGGGGCAGCAGTGCATTCAAGGGCTTGCGCCACCTGCTCGACGACCTGCTGAACAACGATGGCCTGCCTAGCCAGGTCAGCAGACATGCCTTCGAGGTCGGCCGCAATCTGGCCTGCACGCCAGGCGCCGTGGTGTTTCGCAACGAACTGCTGGAGCTGATCCAGTACAAACCGATGAGCGAAAAGCAGTACCTGCGCCCGCTGCTGATCGTCCCGCCACAGATCAACAAGTACTACATATTCGACCTGTCCAACGACAAGAGCTTCGTCCAGTACGCGCTGAAGAACGGCCTGCAGACCTTCATGATCAGCTGGCGCAACCCCGACCCGCGTCACCGCGAATGGGGCCTGTCTAGCTATGTGCAAGCCGTCGAGGAGGCCGTCGATGCCTGCCGCGCCATCACCGGCAGCAAGGACGTCAATCTGCTCGGCGCCTGCGCCGGCGGCCTGACCATCGCAGCCCTGCAAGGCCACCTGCAGGCACGCCGCCAACTACGCAAGATTTTCAGCGCCACTTACATGGTCAGCCTGCTCGATAGCCAGATCGACAGCCCGGCGATGCTCTTTGCCGACGAGGAAACCCTCGAGTCGGCCAAGCGCCGCTCCTACCAGCAAGGCGTACTGGACGGTCGCGACATGGCCAGGGTATTCGCCTGGATGCGCCCCAACGACCTGATCTGGAACTACTGGGTCAACAACTACCTGCTCGGCAAGCAGCCGCCGGCCTTCGACATCCTCTACTGGAACAACGACAACACCCGTCTGCCTGCGGCGCTGCATGGCGACCTGATCGATTTCTTCAAGCACAACCCGCTCAGCCGTCCAGGTGCGCTGGAGGTCTGCGGTACGCCGGTGGATCTGGCCAAGGTCAACGTCGACAGCTTCAGCGTGGCCGGCATCAACGATCACATCACGCCCTGGGATGCGGTCTATCGCTCGACCCTGCTGCTTGGTGGCAACCGCCGTTTCATCCTGTCCAACAGCGGGCATATCCAGAGCATTCTCAACCCGCCGGGCAACCCCAAGGCCAACTACTACGAGAACACCAAGCTCACCTCCGACCCGCGCGCCTGGTATCACGACGCCCAGCACCAGCAAGGCAGCTGGTGGCCCCAGTGGCTGGAGTGGATGCAGGCGCGCTCCGGCGAGCAACGGGAAACCCTGATGGCGCTGGGCAACCAGAACCATCCGCCGATGGAAGCAGCGCCCGGCACCTACGTGCACATTCGCTGAAGCGGCATGCTACGAAGAAAGCCCGTGGACATGCGCGCCCCTCATCCGGTGCTTCGCGCCACCTTCTCCCAAGGGAGAAGGGCATAGGAGGTGTCGCTACGCAACTTTTACTAAAGGGATGGCCGGCTTCACGCCGGCCGGTTATCGTCAGCCATTCGCGCCTAATCGAACAAGAAGCCAAGGATGAAAACCCGCGAGCGCATTTTGCAAGCCGCCCTGCAGTTGTTCAACGAACAGGGCGAGCCCAACGTTTCTACCCTGGAGATTGCCAACGAGCTGGACATCAGCCCGGGTAATCTCTACTACCACTTCCATGGCAAGGAGCCGCTGATACTGGAGCTGTTCGAACGCTTCCAGAGCGAGATGGCGCCTTTGCTCGACCCGCCCGCAGAAGCCCGACTGGATGTCGAGGACTACTGGCTGTTCCTGCACCTGATCGTCGAGCGTCTGTCGCAGTACCGCTTTCTCTTCCAGGATCTGTCCAACCTGGCAGGACGCCTGCCAAAGCTGGCGCGCGGCATTCGCCACTGGCTGAACGCGCTGAAACGCACGCTGGCCTCCCTGCTTGCCCGCCTGATGGCCGACGGTCAACTGAACAGCGGCACCCAGGCGCTCGGCCAACTGGTCGAGCAGATCACCCTGACGCTGCTGTTCTCCCTCGACTATCAGCGCATCCTCGACCAGGAAGGTGAAGTGCGCCTGGTGGTGTACCAGATCATGATGCTGGTGGCGCCGCACCTGAACCAGCCCTCACGCGGTACCGTCGAGCACCTCGCGCAGCGTTATCTGGAAGCCTGATGCGCAGCCGTGCGCACGCCAATGATACGCAGGGAATGTAGGGCGGGTGCAACCCGCCAGCGCGCAAATGGCGGGTTACACCCGCCCTACAAAGCCGAGACGCATCCACGGTTGATGCGCATGGCCCGCCCTGTAAGCAGAAACGCAAACGCCCGGCACTAGGCCGGGCGTTTTTGATCCTGAGACACTCAGGACGGCGTGGCTGGAGTTGCCGGGGTGGCAGCCGGAGCCGGTGCAGCAGCAGGGGCCGCCGCGGCGGCAGGAGCCGGTGCCGGTGCAGCCGGTTTCGGCGCAGCTGCCTTGGGTGCTGCCGGTTTCTTCGCAGCCGGCTTCTTCGCTGCAGCAGGCTTGGCTGCTGGCTTAGCTGCAGGCTTGGCGGCGGCCGCTGGCTTGACCGTGGGTTTCGCTGCGGCCTTGGCTGCCGGTTTCGCCGCAGGTTTAGCTGCCGGCTTGGCGGCTGCAGGTTTCGCGGCAGCCGGTTTGGCGGCTGGCTTGGCTGCAGCTTTGGCAGCGGGCTTGGCGGCCGGCTTCGCAGCAGGTTTGGCAGCGGCTTTCGCAGCCGGCTTGGCGGCAGCCTTCGCGGCAGGTTTGGGCGCAGCTTTGGCAGCAGGCTTGGCGACCGACTTGGCCGATACGCCAGCGATCTTCTCCAGCTGCTTGGTCAGGCTGTCGACCTTGTCATTCAACGCCTTGACCTCATTGCGGCTGGGTACACCCAGACGCGAGATGGCATTGTTCAGACGCTTGTCAAAAGCCTCTTCCAGCTCACCCCACTTGCCGATCGCCTTGCCCCGGACTTCATCGACCTTGGACCTGGCAGAGCCAACCTTGGAGCCGACACCGGTCTTCACCGCATCGACCTGCTTGTCGACTTCGCTCTTGGCCTGTTTCTCAGCCTTCTCGCCGTCCTTGACCAGCGTGTCGAACAGCTTGGTGCCGTCCTTGCTGACCTTGGAATAAGCGCCCAAGCCTGCCAACCAGATCTGACGCGAGTATTTCTCGACCTCGCCGATCCAGGAGCTGGTCTGTTTCTCGGTTTTCTTCTTAACAGCCATCCTGATCTCCTTATTTGGTACGCGCGACATGCTCGAGCAACGCGCTCAGCTCATCCAGCTTAGCAGAGAGTGCTTCAACATCCTGCTTGGACGGAATGCCGATACGGTTCAGAGCGGAAGCCACGCGAGTATCGAAAGCCTTCTCGATCTTGTCGAGTTGAACTTCGACCTTGCCTTTGACACTGGTGACATTGCTGTTGACCGACTGCTTGACCGATTCGATCTGGCTGTTGGCGGCTTCAACCTGCTCGTCGACCAGCTTCTTGCCTTTGCTTTCGACGCCTTCACCGGTCTTGACCAGTTCCTTGAAGTATTCGGCCCCCTCGCCACCTGCCTTGGCGTATGCGCCCAGGCCAGCGAGGTAGATCTTGCGGGCATAGCCCTTCACGTCGTCGAACAGTCCGGCTTTGTCTTCGACCACGGCTTCCACTTTTTTCTTCACGGCAACTTTCGACATGGTGCACCTCACGCGCTTTTACAGTTAGCGGAAACGCCCACGGAATGCAGGCTTGGGTACACCCTAAGGAGAAAAATTAGAAATCACATACTAGGAACAGGCGACAGCATGCATGCTCAAGCGACCCAGAGGCGGTGCGCACAGCGCACCCTACTGGCTTGCGACTGCTTTTAGGCCAGCGACTTGTCCAATACCTGCTCGATTTCGCGCTGGATCATGCCGCCCATGGGCGACAGCAGCAGCCCGAGCTTGAGCTCGACACGCACGGTGTCTTCACCCACCGCGATGCTGCCGTCAGCACCGCTGCGCTTGAACTCCAGGGTGTCGCCGTTCCAGCGATAGCGCACGTCGTACTCGCTGGCCAGGCGTTCGGCCAGGCGCTCGGCTTTTTCTCGCGCGGCCTCGCGGCCAAGGGAATGGGATCGTTCGACACGAATGCGGGACATGACAGCTCCTCGATCAGGCAGGCGCCGCAGCACTGCGGCATGAAGTCACAGCACTCTAACAGCCCGCCAACCCACCTGGCACCCAGGCAAGACAAAGGCAGCAGGCGGCTTTAGAATGGACAGGTTTTTTACCTGGTGAGAGCGACATGAGCGATCCACGCAAGGCCCACGAGCAGGAACCCACCACCCACTTCGGTTTCCAGGATGTACCGGAAAGCCAGAAGGCGGAGAAGGTAGCCGAAGTCTTCCACTCGGTGGCAGCCAAGTACGACCTGATGAACGACGTGCTGTCCGGTGGCCTGCATCGCCTGTGGAAGCGCTTCACCATCGAACTGTCCGGCGTGCGCACCGGCAACCGCGTGCTGGACATCGCTGGCGGCACCGGTGACCTGACCCGCAAGTTCGCCAGCATCGTCGGCCCGACCGGTCAGGTGGTGCTGGCCGACATCAACGACTCCATGCTCAAGGTCGGCCGTGATCGTCTGCTGGACAAGGGCGTGGCCGGCAACGTGCAGTTCGTCCAGGCCGACGCCGAGAAGCTGCCGTTCCCCGACAACCACTTCGACGTGGTCACCATCGCCTTCGGCCTGCGCAACGTCACCCACAAGGAAGACGCCCTGCGCTCGATGCTGCGCGTGCTCAAGCCCGGCGGCCGCCTGCTGGTGCTGGAGTTCTCCAAGCCTGGCAACCCGCTGCTGGCCAAGGTCTACGACACCTACTCGTTCAGCTTCATGCCGCTGGCCGGCAAGCTGATCACCAACGATTCGGAAAGCTACCGTTACCTGGCCGAGTCGATCCGCATGCACCCGGATCAGGAAACGCTCAAGGCGATGATGGTCGACGCCGGCTTCGAGCGCGTTACCTACCACAACATGACTGGCGGCATCGTCGCCCTGCACCGCGGCATCAAGCCTTAATGCTCATCACGGGCTTGCTGGCAGGCGTCGAGACAGGCCTCAACCGCGTCCTGCGTCTCGACGGCACCGCCCTGCCACGCCTGCAGGCACTGACCGGCAAGGTCATCGCCGTGCAGTGCCAGAGCCCGGCGCTGGAGCTGTTCATCCTGCCCAGCGGCGACGGCCTGCAACTGGCGTCGCAATGGCACGCACCGGCCGACTGCACCCTGACCGCCCCGGCTGCCAGCCTGGCACGCCTGGCCCTGAGCCGCGAGAAAACCGCCATCCTGCACCACCAGCAAGTGTCGCTCGATGGCGACAGCGCGGTGCTGCTGCAACTGGCCGGCATCCTGCAGGATCTGGAGCTGGACTGGGAATACGAAATCTCCCGCTGGCTCGGCCCGGTGGCCACTACCCTGCTCGCCGGTCACCTGCGCAGCCGGGTCAATCTCGCCAGTCACGGCGCCGCCAGCCTCAAGCAGAATCTGGCCGACTACCTGGCCGAAGAATCACGCACCCTGGTGGGGCAGCGCGAAGCCGATGCGCGTTTCGCCGAGCTGGATCAACTCAAAATCGCCCTCGACCGCCTGGAAGCACGCATCGAGCGCCTCACTTCTGCCAATAAGTCCGACGCATGAAGCTGCTTGCCGTTCGCCGCCTGTTGCGCATCCAGCGCGTAGTCATCCGCTATCAACTGGACGAGATGCTCTTCGAGCTGCCGCTGCCGTTCTGGCTGCGCGCGCTGTCCTGCCTGCTGCCCTGGCGCTGGCTGCCACGCAAGCCGCTGGCGCTGTCACGCGGCGCACGCCTGCGTCTGGCGCTCGAAGACCTGGGGCCGATCTTCATCAAGTTCGGCCAGTTGCTGTCCACCCGCCGCG
>CAMPIF010000032.1 GCA_946886245.1 Ectopseudomonas composti
TGTCGACCACCTTGTCCAGGTGCTGCAGGCCGTCGAAGGAGTCGTGCGGCGCCGAGTCCAGGGTGGTCGCACCGTTCAGTGCAGTGGCGGTCAGCGGGAACAGGGTGTTGTTGATCAGCGTCGACTTGCCCGAGCCGGACACGCCGGTGACGCAGGTAAGCAGACCTACCGGAATCTCCAGATCGACATTGCGCAGGTTGTTGCCCCGTGCGCCCTTGAGCTTGAGCAGTTTCTTCTTGTCGCGCGGGGTGCGCTGCGCCGGATAGCGGATCTTCTCGCGCCCGGACAGGTATTTGCCGGTCAGCGAGTCGGGGTGATTCATCACCTCGTCCGGTGTGCCTTCGGCGACGATGCGTCCGCCATGCACGCCAGCGCCCGGGCCGATATCGACCACGTAATCGGCCATGCGGATGGCGTCTTCGTCGTGTTCGACCACGATCACCGTATTGCCCAGGTTGCGCAGGTGGTTGAGGGTGCCCAGCAGGCGTTCGTTGTCGCGCTGATGCAGGCCGATGGACGGCTCGTCGAGGATATACATCACGCCCACCAGGCCGGCTCCGATCTGGCTGGCCAGGCGGATACGCTGCGCTTCGCCGCCGGACAGGGTGTCGGCGCTGCGGTCCAGGGTCAGGTAGTCGAGGCCGACGTTGACCAGGAACTGCAGGCGCTCGCGGATTTCCTTGAGGATCTTCTCGGCGATCTCGCCACGGCGGCCGGTCAGGTGCAGGTTGGCGACGTAATCGCAGGCGTCGCCCACCGGCAGGCCGGTCACTGCCGGCAGGGTCTTCTCGCCTACCCAGACATGTCGCGCCTCGCGGCGCAGGCGCGTGCCACGGCAATCGGGGCAGGGCTGGGTGCTGAGGAACTTGGCCAGCTCCTCGCGCACGCTGGCCGACTCGGTTTCGCGGTAGCGGCGCTCGAGGTTGGGGATGATGCCCTCGAAGGGGTGCGAACGTTTGACGATATCGCCGCGATCGTTGAGGTACTTGAAATCGACGCTCTGCGAACCGCTGCCGAACAGAATGACTTTCTGGTGTTCGGCGGCCAGTTCGTCGAAGGGTTCTTCGAGGCTGAAACCATAGTGTGCGGCCAGCGAGCCGAGCATCTGGAAGTAGTAGACGTTGCGTCTGTCCCAGCCGCGTATGGCGCCTTCGGCCAGGGTCAGTTCGCCATTGACCAGGCGCTTGACGTCGAAGAACTGCTTCACGCCCAGGCCGTCGCAGGTCGGGCAGGCGCCGGCCGGGTTGTTGAAGGAGAACAGCTTGGGTTCCAGCTCACTGATCGAGTGGCCGCAATGCGGGCAGGCGAAGCGCGCGGAGAAGATGATCTCTTCGCCCGGCTCATCATCCATGGGGGCGATCAGGGCGATGCCGTCGGCCAGGCCGAGCGCCGTCTCGAAGGACTCGGCCAGGCGCTGCTGCAGGTCTTCACGGACCTTGAAGCGGTCCACCACCACGTCGATGGAGTGCTTCTTCTGCTTGTCCAGCTTGGGCAGCTCATCCAGTTCATGCAGCTTGCCATTGACCCGTGCGCGGACGAAGCCCTGCGCGCGCAGCTCCTCGAATACCGACAGGTGTTCGCCCTTGCGCTCGCGGATCACCGGCGCCAGCAGCATCAGTTTGCGGCCTTCCGGCAGGGCCAGCACCTGGTCGACCATCTGGCTGACGGTCTGCGCTTCGAGTGGCACATCGTGATCCGGGCAGCGCGGAATGCCGGCGCGGGCATAGAGCAGGCGCAGGTAGTCGTAGATCTCGGTGATGGTGCCGACGGTCGAGCGCGGGTTGTGCGAGGTGGATTTCTGTTCGATGGAAATCGCCGGTGACAGGCCTTCGATGGTGTCGACATCAGGCTTTTCCATCATCGACAGAAACTGCCGGGCATAAGCCGACAGCGACTCGACGTAACGGCGCTGGCCTTCCGCGTACAGGGTATCGAAAGCCAGAGAGGACTTGCCGGAGCCGGACAGACCGGTGATCACGATCAGTTTGTCGCGCGGCAGGGTCAGGTCGATGTTCTTGAGGTTGTGGGTACGAGCCCCACGGATCAGAATCTTGTCCACTTACAACGGGCCTCGCTGGGCGGGCGGAAAACGGTCGAGTATAGGGCCTGGCGCTACCCTGCGGCAAAGTGTGCGCCTGTGCCGAAACGATGACGGCTGCTAGAATCGCCGGCTGATTTCTTCAGGGTTTATTCGATGCACGATCCGCACAGCGAGCGCATGAGTAATAGCGAGACCCGCGCGGCCGGCGGCCTGGCTATGGTGTTCGCGTTTCGTATGTTGGGTATGTTCATGGTGCTGCCGGTGCTGGCCACCTACGGCATGGATCTGGCGGGCAGCACGCCTGCGCTGATCGGCCTGGCCATCGGTGCCTATGGCCTGACCCAGGCCGTGCTGCAGATTCCCTTCGGCATGCTCAGTGACCGCATCGGCCGGCGCCCGGTGATCTACGCAGGCTTGCTGATTTTTGCTGCAGGCAGCGTGCTGGCGGCCAATGCCGATTCGATCTGGGGCGTCATCGCCGGGCGTGTGCTGCAGGGCACCGGTGCGATTTCTGCGGCGGTGATGGCGCTGTTGTCGGATCTGACCCGCGAGCAGCACCGGACCAAGGCCATGGCCATGATCGGCATGAGCATTGGCCTGTCGTTCGCCGTGGCCATGGTGGTTGGCCCGCTGCTGACTCGCGCCTTCGGCCTGTCCGGTCTGTTCTGGGCGACGGCGGCGATGGCGTTGCTCGGCATTCTGATCGTCGCCGGCATCGTGCCGAAAGACGCCGGCCCGCTGCAGCATCGCGAATCGGGCGTGGCGGCGCAGGCGCTGTGGCCGACCCTCAGGCACGCCGACCTGCTGCGTCTGGACTTCGCCATCCTGGCCCTGCATGCGGTGCTCATGGCCAGCTTCGTGGCCTTGCCGCTGGCGCTGGTGGAGCAGGGTGGGTTGGTCAAGGAAGAGCACTGGTGGGTGTACCTCACCGCACTGTTGATCGGCTTCTTCGGCATGGTGCCGTTCATCATCTATGGCGAGAAAAAGCGCCGGATGAAACGCGTGCTGCTCGGCGCCGTCAGCGTATTGCTGGCCTGCGAGCTTTACTTCGCCTTCTTCGGCAATAGCCTGCGGGCGCTGGTGCTGGGCATCGTGGTGTTCTTCACCGCCTTCAACCTGCTCGAGGCCTCGCTGCCGTCGCTGGTCAGCAAGGTGGCGCCGGCAGGCGGCAAGGGCACGGCGATGGGGGTGTACTCCACCAGCCAGTTCCTCGGTGCCGCGCTGGGCGGCATTCTCGGCGGCTGGCTGTACCAGCACGTTGGTCTGGGCGGTGTGTTCATCGGCTGCGCCGCACTCTGTGCAATTTGGCTGGCTATTGCTGTTACTATGCGCGAACCGCCGTACGTGACCAGTTTGCGCCTGCCGCTCGATGCCGCGGCACTGGCCGATGTCGAACTGGTCGAACGCCTCAAGGCGACGCCGGGAGTGGCGGACGCCGTGGTGGTGGTCGACGAAGCGGCCATCTATATCAAAGTCGATACCCAACAAGTGGATCGCGCGACGCTGGAGAGCCTGATCGTATCGGCGCCAGCGGCGTGCCGAGTCTAGGAGAACGTTATGGCCCGTGGGGTTAACAAAGTCATTCTGGTCGGTACCTGCGGCCAGGACCCGGAAACGCGCTACCTGCCCAGCGGCAACGCGGTCACCAACCTGAGCCTGGCCACCAGCGAGCAGTGGACCGACAAGCAGACCGGGCAGAAGGTCGAGAAGACCGAATGGCACCGCGTCGCCCTGTTCGGCAAGGTCGCCGAGATTGCCGGCGAGTACCTGCGCAAGGGTTCGCAGGTGTACATCGAAGGCAAGCTGCAGACTCGCGAGTGGGAAAAGGACGGCATCAAGCGCTACACCACCGAGATCATCGTCGACATGCAGGGCACCATGCAGCTGCTGGGCGGTCGTCCGAGTGGTGATGAAGGCGGCGCTCCGCGTCAATCGCGTCCGGCCCCGCAGCGCGAGCAGCAACAGGCTCCGCGTCAGGAGCGTCCTGCTCCGCAACAGGCCCAGCCAGCGCCTGACTACGACAGCTTCGATGACGATATCCCGTTCTGATCCGAGCGGGCTCTAGCCTATGCGAATGCGCCTGATGCTGCTGGGCGGCGGTAGTGCCCTGGGGCAAGCGCTGATCCGTCTTGGCGCCGAGGAAGACATCGGCTTCCTCGCGCCGCGCCCGCCGGAAGACGGCTGGGACGCCGCCAGCCTGACCGAGCTGCTCGACGAGACCCGCCCGGATGCACTGATCAACCTGGCCTACTACTTCGACTGGTTCCAGGCCGAGTCGGTGGTCGAGTCGCGCCTGCATACGCAGGAGCGCGCGGTGGAACGTCTGGCCGAGCTGTGCCAGCACCATTCCATCGTGTTACTGCAGCCGTCCAGCTATCGGGTCTTCGATGGTTCGCGGGTCACCGCTTACAGTGAAAAGGAAGAGCCGATCCCTCTCGGCCTGCGTGGCCAGGCGCTATGGCGTCTGGAGCAGAGCGTGCGAGCGATCTGTCCGCGTCATGTGCTGCTGCGCTTTGGCTGGCTGCTCGATGACAGCCGTGAAGGCTTGCTGGGGCGCTTTCTGCTGCGTGCCGAGCGCGACGAGGCTCTTTACCTCGCCGATGACCGGCGCGGCAATCCGACACCGGTGGACGATGCCGCGCGGGTGATCCTGGCGGTGCTCAAGCAGCTCGATTGCGAGTCGCCCCTGTGGGGCACCTATCATTACGGCGGCCATGAAGCGAGTACCTCGCTGAGCCTGGGGCAGGCGGTACTGAGCGAAGCGCGTCACTATCGCAGCAATCTGGTCGAGGATGTCGCGCCGCAAGCGCACGCCGCTCGCCCGGATGCAACTGATGAGCCGCAGCACGCCGTGCTGGCCTGCAAGAAGATTCTTCACACCTTCGGCATCAAGCCGCGCGCCTGGCGCTCTGCTCTGCCGAGCTTACTGGATCGTTACTATCGCCATGGCTGAATTTCTCGTAACGGGTGGTGCGGGCTTTATCGGTTCAAACCTGGTCGACGCCTTGCTGGCCGCCGGGCACGGAGTGCGCGTGCTGGACAATCTGTCCATGGGCAAGCGCAGCAACTTGCCGCTGGACAACCCGCGTTTGCGCTTCATCGAAGGCGACGTCGCCGATGCCGAGGTGGTCGCGCAGGCGGTCGCTGGTTGCGCAGGTGTGGCGCATCTGGCTGCGGTGGCGTCGGTGCAGGCCTCGGTGGATGATCCGGTGTCCACTCACCAGAGCAATTTCATCGGCACCCTGAATGTCTGCGAGGCCATGCGTCAGCATGGCGTGCGGCGCGTGGTCTATGCCTCCAGCGCGGCTATCTATGGCAACAACGGCGAGGGCGTGGCCATCGATGAAGCCACCGCCAAGGCGCCGCTGACGCCTTACGCGTCCGACAAGCTGGCTGGCGAACACTACCTGGATTTCTACCGCCGTCAGCATGCTCTGGAGCCGGCGGTGTTTCGTTTCTTCAATATCTTCGGGCCGCGCCAGGATCCATCCTCGCCGTACTCCGGGGTGATCAGTATCTTCACTCAGCGCGCGCAGCAGGGGCTGCCGATCAGCGTCTTCGGTGATGGTGAGCAGACTCGCGATTTCTTTTATGTCGGTGATCTGGTCGTGCTGTTGATGCAGGGCTTGCTCAGCGAGCAGGTGGTGAGTGATCCGCTCAATGTGGGGTGGAGCCAGGCGGTAAGCCTCAATCAATTGCTGGCTGAGATCGGCGTGCTTTGCGGCGGTTTGCCGCCGGTGACGCACTTACCGGCACGCGCTGGAGATATTCGCCATTCGCGTGCTGACAATGCGCGCTTGCAGGCTCACTACCGCATGCCAGAGCAGACGCCCCTGCGTGAAGGATTGCGCCAACTGCTCGGGCTGTAAGCTGCCGGAAACCTGAGGCGCCGCGACGGTTAGAACCCGTGGCTGGGCCGTTCCGTATGCGCTGTGCGCGGCGAAAATTGCGCCTTCATCGGTGCGCGCGGCGCACCCTACGCATAGTCGGGCTATCGGCGTGCTATCCGGAGCACGCACCGTAGGGTGCGCCGTGTGCACCAAAGGTTGCTCGGGCTGCGCATCGGAAAAAGAAAAAGCCGGCATCTGCCGGCTTCTTCATTTCCGCGCGGGCTATCAGAACTTGTAGCCCAGGCCGACCATGTAGATGAGGGGGTCGACGTCCACGTCGACCTTGGCCCGTACGCCAAGCGCAGTGTTGTCGACGTAAGCGGTGGTGTCGATGTCGATATAGCGCACCTGGGCGTTGATCATCAGGCTGTCGGTCAGCATGTAGTCGGCGCCTACCTGCCAGGCGAGACCCCAGGAGTTCTTGGCGCGGAAGTTGTTGAAGCCGTTGGCGCTGGCGGCGCTGCCGACGTGCTCGTCGAAGATCCAGGTGTAGTTGATGCCGGCGCCGAGATAAGGCTGGAAGGCCGACTTGGCGTCCAGCGGGTAGTACACCAGGCTCAGGGTCGGTGGCAGGTGCTTGAGCGAGCCCAGCTTGCCATTGGCTGCATCGAGGACGGTGCCCTTGATCTTCACGTCGTGTTCGAACGGCGTTGCCGCCAGCAACTCGATGCCCAGATTGTCGGTGAGCATGTAGGCGAAGTTCAGGCCCAGCTGGGTGTCACTGTTCAGGGTTGCCTTGCCGCCCAGGTCGGTGCCGGCCAGGCCGCCACGATCGACCTTGACGGTGGACGAGTCGGCCTCCGGATTGACAGTGATGGCGCCGGCACGGATGAGGATATCGCCGGCCTGGTGAGCCTGGGCGACAGGGGCAGCGATGGCCAGGGCCAGCAGTGAGGCAGTGAACAGTGATTTGTACATGGCGAGCTCCAATTCGAGTCGGTTGTGTCTTTGGCTGGATTCAATGCTAAGCCAAGCAACAATCCACTTTTTGACCTGGCTCAATAGATCGGCGAGCTCTGCTGCGGTGTTTTGTCCATTGCTTCGAATGCGTCTGTAGATGATAATGTTTCTCTTTTTGAAGCAAGCCCGTCTGTCGAGGACCCTCTGCGCATGAATCGCTTCCCCCTCCGTTCCCTGGCCGTGGCACTGATGCTGAGCAGTGGCTCGCTGCTTGCCGCGCCGCTGGATGCTGCGCTCGACGAAAGCCAGCGCCTGGCCGCCGAGGCGCAAGCCTCTCAGGGTCGTGTCGAGCAACTGGATGACGCCAGCCGCGAGATGCTCAATGAGTACCGAAATGCCCTGCAGCAGGCTGAGGCTTTGAAAGGTTATAACAGTCAGCTTCGTGACCTGGTCGAAGCCCAGCGTCAGGAGCTGGCCAGCTACCAGAAGCAGCTCGATGGCATCGAACGTACCCAGGAAGCGGTGAGCCCGCAGATGGTCAAGATGGTCGAGGTGCTGGGTGAATTCATTGCCGCCGATCTGCCGTTCCTGCCCGAAGAACGCGAGGATCGTCTGGCTCAGTTGCAGGATCTGCTGCCGCGCGCCGATGTCAGCCTGGCCGACAAATATCGCCGTATCCTCGAGGCCTACCAGATCGAGAGCGACTACGGTCGTACCCTGGAAGCCTGGCGTGGCGAGCTGAACCAGGCCGATGGCGGCTCGCGTAGCGTCGAGTTCCTGCGCCTGGGCCGCAGCATGCTCTATTACCAGACCCTCGATGCCCACGAGAGTGGCTGGTGGAACCCGCAGTCCAAGGCCTGGGAAGTGCTCGATGGCAGCGCGCGTCGTCCGCTGACCCAGGCCATCGCCATTGCCCGTCAGCAGCAGGCGCCCGCCGTGCTGTCCCTGCCGATCAAGACCCTGGCCGAGGAGGCCGCACAATGAGTCGTCGTGTTGTAGCCGTACTGGCGCTCAGCCTGTTGCCGGCACTGGCCGCCGTGGCCGAAACCCTCAGCCCCGATCAACTGCTGCAGCGCATCCGCAGCGAGCGCGCTGCCGAAGTCAGCGCCATGCAGGAGCGCGAGCAGGCGTTTCTCGCCAAGCGCAGTGAGCAGGCGCAACTGCTGGCCGCTGCTCGCTCTGCGCTGAATACCCAGAAAGCCGAAAGCGAGCGCCTGAAGGCCGAGTTCGACCGTCAGGAGGCCGAGCTGGCCGAGCAGGAAAAGCTGCTGGCACAGCGTATCGGTCACCTCGGTGAACTGTTCGGTGTGGTGCGCCAGAGTGCCGGTGATGTCGCCGGGCAATGGCAGGACAGCCTGCTCAATGCCCAGTATCCGGAGCGTCTGAAGCGCCTCAAGGCATTGGCTGAAAGCCGCTCGCTGCCGTCCGCCGAAGACCTTGACGGCTACTGGATGCTGCTGCTCGAAGACCTGGCCGCCAGCGGCCGTATCGAACGCCTGCAGTTGCCGGTGGTGAATGCCGATGGTTCGCGTCAGGAGCAGCAGGTGCTGCGTGTCGGCGCATTCGCCGTATATGGCGAAGATGCCTTCCTGCGCTACGACGCCGATGCCGGGCAACTGGTGGCGCCGCCGCGTCAGCCCTCTGGTCTGGGCCAGGTCGAGGACTACCTGAGCAGCACCGACGCACTCGCCACGCTGCCCATCGACCCGAGCCGTGGCAGTCTGCTGGCGCAACTGCAACAACAGCCGACCCTGTGGGATCGCCTGCAGCAGGGCGGTCTGGTCGGCTGGGTGATCGTCGTGCTCGGTGCTTTCGGCCTGCTTCTGGCTGTCTGGCGCATGGTCTATCTGGGCCGCGTTGGCAGTGGCGTCAAGGCGCAGATGCATGACCTCAGCGCACCACGGCATGACAACCCGCTGGGTCGCGTGATCGGCGTGCTGGGCGCCAAGCCGCAACTGGCGGACCTGGAGACACTGGAGCTGAAGCTCGACGAAGCGATCCTGCAGGAAACGCCGCCGCTGGAGAAAGGCCAGGGCCTGCTCAAGTTGCTCGCCGCCGTTGCACCGCTGCTCGGCCTGCTGGGCACCGTGACCGGCATGATCGTGACCTTCCAGGCCATCACCCAGAGTGGCGGCGGCGACTCGCGCCTGATGGCCGACGGTATCTCCCAGGCGCTGGTGACCACCGTGCTCGGTCTCGTGGTGGCCATCCCGCTGTTGTTTCTGCACAGCCTGCTGGCCAGCCGCAGCAAGGGCCTGATCCAGATTCTGGAACAGCAGAGCGCCGGCTTGATTGCCCTGCACCTGTCGGGAGCGCCGCGCCGTGACTGATCTGTTCGCCTTCTGGCTGCGTGCAGTCGACAGTGCCTATGCACTGCTCGACTTCATGGGCGCTGGTGGCGTGGTGATGTGGGCACTGGCGGTGCTCTGCGTGGTGTTCTGGACCCTGGTGTTCGAGCGTTTCTGGTACATGCGCAGAGTCTTCCCGCGCTGGGTGCAGGAGCGCCGCGAGGCCTGGCAGCAGGTGCTGGCCGATGACAACGGCAACTGGCAGCGCGCCGTGCGCCTGGCCTGGCTGGCGCAGGCGCGTCAGCAACTGGCGGCGCCGCTGCGCCTGGGCAAGACCCTGGTGGCGCTGTATCCGCTGCTGGGCCTGCTCGGCACCGTGCTGGGCATGATCGCCGTGTTCGATGTGCTCGCGCTCAACGGCACCGGTAACCCACGTGGCATGGCCGCAGGCGTGTGGCAGGCGACCCTGCCGACCATGGCCGGCATGGTTCTGGCCATTCCTGGATTGTTCAGCCTGGCGCGTCTCGAACGCGAAGCCAGCCAGGCCATCGAGCGGCTGGCCGACCAGCTGCGTCACGACTGAGATCGCCCAACATGAGAATGCGTCGTCACCACCAGCAGGACGAAGACACCGGCATCGACCTTACGCCGATGCTCGACGTGGTCTTCATCATGCTGATCTTCTTCATCGTCACCAGCTCCTTCATTCGTGAGTCAGGGGTCGAGGTGCAGCGCCCGCAGGCGGAAACCGCCAGCCCGCAGGACAAGGGCAACATCCTCATCGCCGTCACCGCCGATGGGCAGATCTGGATGGACAAGCAGCCAGTGGACATCCGCAGCGTGCGCGCACACGTCGAGCGCATGCGCGTCGATCAGCCGGAAGGCGCGGTGGTGGTGCAGGCCGATCAGGATGCGCGTACCGGCCTGGTCGTCCAGGTGATGGATCAGGCGCGTCTGGCCGGCGTGCAGGATGTCGCCCTGGCTGCCGGTAGCGGAGTCAACTGATGCGCTTGCCGCTGTCTTTCCTCGGTGCCTGCCTGATGGCCTTGGGGCTCTTCGCCCTGATGCTGTACATGGTCGCGCCACCGAGCGCCAAGGTGAGCCAGGACCCGGTCAGCGTGGCCAACTTCGTGCGCATGGATGGTAACGCCAGCGAGACGGCCAGCCGTACCCGTCAGCAGGCACCGCAGCCGCCGCAGCCGCAAACGCCGCAGCCACCCACGCCGCCGACGCCGCAAACGGCCACGCCGAATGCCAGCCTGCCGGCGCTGGACATCCAGCTGCCCAGCCTGGCCAGTGGTATTGCCGTCAACAGCGCGCCCGCACCGAGCCTGTCCGGCCTTGCGCCGGGTGCTCCGGCTCCGACACCGCCGAGCGAGGCCGCCGAATCCGGCGGGCAGATGGGCGGCATGGAGAGTGAAGTCATGCCGCTCAACGATGTGCGCCCGGATTATCCGCGCTATGCGCTGCAGCGTGGCATCGAGGGGTTCGTCAAACTGGCTTTCACCATCAATCGCTCCGGCAACGTGGAGAACATCCGCGTGCTGGAGGCCAATCCGCGTAACGTCTTCGAGCGTGAAGCGCGCCGTGCTGCCGCTCGCTGGCGCTTTGCGCCGCGTACCGAGGGTGGTCTGGCGGTGGACCGCGAAGCGGTGAAAACCCTCTACTTCCGCCTGGAAAGGAGCTGACCATGTACCGTTGGTTGTTGCTCGTGATGCTCGGTACTGCGGCCGTGCCTGGCATGGCCCAGCAGACCGTCGACCCGGCCGTGTTCAAGGCCTTGAATGCGGCGCAGGTTGCGCAGCAGAAGGGCGACCATGCTGCTGCACGACGCGCGCTCGATGACGTCCAGGCCAAGAGCGGCAGCCTCGAGGAAGCGCTCATCTGGCGCAGCAAGGCCTACGTGGCCTGGTCGGTCGGCAACAACGGCCAGGCCATCGACTGGCTGGACAAGGCCGTGCGCAGCGGCAAGCTGGACGCTGAGATGCTGGCCGGCGAGCGCCTCAATCTGGCCAAGCTCAACCTGGGCGAGCGTCGTTATGCCAAGGTCGTCGAGCTGCTGGCGCCGAATCAGGGCAATGCCTCCGAAGAGGTGTTGCAGATGCTGGTACAGGCTTATCAGGGCATGAACCAGCCGGCCAAGGCGCTACCGCTGGCCGAGCGTTACGTGCAGGCCAATCCCAATGCGGCGGACATCTGGCTGCAGTTTCTGGTGGGCGCCAATGCCGATCTGAAACGCTACGCCCAGGCCGAGCGCTGGCAGCGTCAATTGCTGGCGCGCCAGCCGAACGATGCCAAGGGCTGGCGCCAGCTGGCCGGTTTGCAGCAGATGGCCGGCAGCAACGACAAGGCGCTGGCGACGCTGCGTGCGGCGCACAGCAAAGGTCTGCGCTTCAGCGAGTCGGAATTGGACAACCTGGTGCTGCTCGCCGGTGCTGCGGATCAGCCCTGGCAGGGCGCCAAGCTGCTCGCCGGGATGCTCGACAGCGGCCTGCTGGCCAATACCGCTGCGCGCCAGGAGCGTCTGGGCCTGTTCTGGTGGCAGGCGCGTGATCGCGCTGCGGCCGTACGCGTGCTGCGACCGTTGGCCGAGCGCAGCGGTAACGGCAAGCACTGGCTGTACGTCGCTCAACTGGAACTGGAGCAGTCGCGCTGGCAGGCCGGCCTGGATGCGCTGGCGCGCGCCGAGCGCGGTGGCGCCGAGCGGGCCAAGGTGCGCTCCTGGCGTCAGTGGGCCGAAAGCGAGTTGCGTTTCGAGCGGGAGAACCGGGTCGCCAGTCGCAGTTGAATCGTGCTCCAAGTAAAAAGCCAGGCCCCAGGGTCTGGCTTTTTCTTGGGTGGCGTATCTGTAGGAGCGGCGGGCGGCGTTCCGATTTATCCGCGAATCATTTTCGCGGCTGAAGCCGCTCCTACAGCCACCTACGAATGCCCCGGCAGGTATCAGCTATCGGGCAGCTCGTAGGCGTAGATCTTGTCCGCTTCCATCTGGTAACCGACCTCGGCCAGCTCGCTGCTGACGTGCTCGGTCTTCAGCGGGCCTTCTACCCAGAACGGCTGGTACAGCGCGTCGAGCAGCACGCCGAGCTCGCTGGTGACATGCACGATCTGGTTCGAGGGCGGTGGCGGCACGTGGATGCAGGCGCCGAAGTAGGGCACCAGCAGAAACTCCACCACCCGGCCTTCGTCAGTCACGTCCAGCGGCACGATATAGCCGGGCAGCCTCACCTGCTGACCATTGAGTTCCTTGACCACCGGGGCGGCTGGCGATTGCTGCATGGCGGCCGGACCGGATTCGGCCAGGGCGTCGGCCAGTTGCGATAGATCATGGATCGGCGCGGGGTCGATGACCTGCGGCGGAGCATCCGGCGGAATCAGCTCGGACCAGGTGAGTTCGCGCACATCAGCGGCGGCCAGCGGCAGTGCCAGGGTCAGCAGCAGGGTGGCGAGCAGGGGGCGGGACATGAGGAACCTCGTAGTAAGAGCGCCTGCGCAGTGTACGACAGGCGCTCTCAACTTTCCCTCAGAGCCTTGTTCACGATCTTGCGAGCTAGAGCGATACAACACCGCTAGCGGCCCCGCAAAAACAAGGGAGGAACGGCCGGGGTCGCGGGCGACTGTACTTTTGTACATGAGCATTACTCACTCCGCTCGCCCCTTCGGGGCCGCACTGAAGTGCGTTAGCCACAAGCGGCTTTCGACTGGGCTGGCAATCCAGCTTGTTTTTAACGCAGTAGCGCCGACGCGCAGCAGATCGCGAACAGGCTCTCAGAGCCTGATCGACAGGCCATCGGCCAACGACTGCCGATAGGCCCGCCAGGCCGGTACGCTGCCCATCGCCACGGCGGCGGCGAGAATGCCACCCAGCAGTTTCCATTCGTAACCCGACGGCGTATTGAGTGCCAGGTACAGGCCGTAATTGGCCTGCACGAAACTCTGGCTGCTGGCTATGCCCAGATAGAGCAGCGCGACACCGAAGGCCACGCCGGCCAGCGCCAGAGTGAAGGCCTCCAGTACCAACAGACTGGCGATATGCCAGGGACGGGCACCCACCGAGCGCAGGATGGCCATCTCTCGGCGACGCTCGTTGAGGCTGGTGAGAATCGCCGTGAGCATGCCGATCAGGCCGGTCAGCACGACGAACAGCGAGACCACGAACAGGGCCTTTTCGGCGGTGCCCATCAGGCTCCACAACTCCTGCAGCGCGACGCCCGGCAGGATGGCCAGCAGCGGCTCGCCGCGAAACTCGTTGATCTCGCGCTGCAGGCTGAAGGTGGCGATCTTGCTGTTGAGGCCGAGCATGAGCGCGGTGATTTGCTTGGGTTGCAGGTCCATGGTGCGGGCTTGATCGGCGCTGATCTGCGCGGCGCCGCGTGCCGGCATGCCGTTCTGCCAGTCAATGTGCAGCGCCTCCATCCCCGCCAGGGAGATGTGCAGCGTACGGTCGACCGGTGTGCCGGTGCGTTCGAGGATGCCGACCACGGTGAAGGGCTTGTCGTCATGCTTGACCAGGCTGATGGTGGCGACGCCGTGAGCCAGGACGATCTTTTCGCCGAGGTCGTAGCCCAGCGCCTGCGCCACCTCCGCGCCCAGCACCACTTCGAAGGGATCGTCGGCAAACTCGCGGCCCTGGGCCAGCTTCAGCGCCTGGCTGCGGGCGTAGCGGTAATGCTCGAAATAGGCGGTGCTGGTGCCCATCACCCGATAGCCGCGGTGCGAGTCGCCGAGGGAGATGGGGATGGCCCACTTCACCTGGCGGTGCTCGGCGAAGTGCTCGAAGCTGTCCCAGCGGATGTTGTTGGTGGCGTTGCCGATGCGAAACACCGAGTACAGCAGCAGGTTCACGCTGCCCGAGCGGGCGCCGACGATCAGGTCGGTGCCGCTGATGGTGTTGGCGAAGCTGGCGCGTGCTTCGGTACGTATGCGTTCGACGGCCAGCAACAGGCACACCGAGAGTGCGATGGCGAACACGGTGAGCAGGGCGGTGAAACGGCGGTTGGCCAGGCTGGCCAGGGCGATGCGGATCAGATGCATCTCAGGCCTCCTGTGGGCGCGTGGCGCGGTTGAGTTCGGCCAGCGACAGGTTGCGGTCGAACAGCGAAGCCAGGCTCTGGTCGTGGCTGACGAACAGCAGGCTGGCGCCGGCGGCGCGGCATTCGGCGAAGAGCAGTTGCAGGAAGGCTTCGCGGGCGTCGAAGTCCAGTGCCGAGGTCGGTTCGTCGGCGATCACCAGTTCAGGCTGGCCGATCAGTGCACGCGCAGCGGCGACGCGCTGTTGCTGGCCGATGGACAGTTCGTCGGCGCGGCGGCCGAGCAGGTCGGCGCGCAGACCGAGGTGGTCGAGCAGCGCCGCAGCAGCGGCATCGATGCTGCCGTGGCGCTGGCGCGCGCGTTCGGCGCGCAGTCGCGAGAAGCGGCAGGGCAGCTCGACGTTCTCGCGCACGGAAAGAAACGGCAGCAGGTTGAACTGCTGGAAGATGTAGCCGGTGTGGTCGACTCGGAAGCGATCACGGGCGCCGGCCGAAAGCTGGCCCAGGTCCTGGCCGAGCAGGCGGATATGGCCGTTCTGTGCTCGTTGCACGCCGCCGAGCAGTCCAAGCAGGGTGGTCTTGCCGCTGCCGCTGGGGCCCTTGAGAAACAGGCTCTCGCCACGCGCCAGGGTGAAATGGGGAATATCCAGCAACTGCGCCTGGCCGGGCCAGGCGAAGCCGAGATCGGCGAGTTCGATCAGAGGTTGGGTCATGGTTTCTTCGAATCGTCGTTCATGAAAAGCCGGGTAGGGTGGCCTGATTGTCTGAACCGAGCTCGCGGACTGCGGAGCAGGTTTGCAGGAGGCGCTTTGGCGGCGAGCTTTACTCGCGGTTGAAGCGGTGCGCCACCTGGCCCTCCCACAACGCTGGCGTGGTGGATGAAAAGAGCGTCAGCTAGGCGCCCCGATCCACCCTGCGGCATCAGAAAGACAGACGTGGCTGGGCTGGCGTCAGTTCCACGCCCTGCTGGCCGTTCGGGCCGATCAGTTGTACCTGAATCTTCTCGGTGGCGGGGAAGCGTTTGAACAGCTCGTCCAGATCCAGTTGTTTCAATTCGTTGGCCTTGGCGCATTCGAAGCGATAGTGCGCGTGGATATCGCTGTGTTCGCCCTCATGATCGTCGTGGTCGTGGTCGTGGTCGTGGTCTGCGTCGCCGAACAGTGGGCTTTCCAGTTCGACCTGAGTGGCCTTGCAGTCGCCGCTGGTCAGGGCAAACAGGCTGATGGGCTGTTCCAGTTCACGTTTGGCTGCTGCGACCTTGGCCTTGTCGGCGTCGCTCGTTGCGGCATGCTCGAAGCCGACCAGGTTCATCGCCGGGCTTTCGAGTTGCAGCTCCAGCAGGTTGCCGTCCAGCGCGGCATTGAGGCTGGCGACGCCATGCTCATGGGCACCCAGGCTGTCGTGGGAATGTTCGTGGTCGTGATCATGGCCGTGCTCATGAGCCTGGGCGGCGACCAGGGGCAGCAAGGCGAAGGGCAGGGCGAGCAGCAGGTGGCGCATGGTTGTCTCCGGCGTGGGTGCGTGTTGATTGTTACGTTATAACAACTTTCATGGCGAACTGGCCAGTCTGCTGCCGTCATGGGAGCATGCAGGATCCTGATTGGAGGCTGAACATGGTGCGAATACGTGGGCGCATTGGCGACTGGCCGGTGGACCTGACGCTGGAGCTGGATGCCCAAGACTGGGCGCAACTGGCGCAGCAGGTGGCGGTTACGCCGGTTGCCAATGTGATGGCAGCGACTCCCATGACGGATGCGGGTGATGCCCTGTGGCAGACCGCGTTGCAGCTGGTGCGTGAGGCGGGACAGGTTGAAGGACCACGGCTGATGGCGCAGCTGGCTGCGCTGGCGGGTGGCGAAGCTGCAGGCAAGCGCCTGCTGGTGCGGCTGCGTCATTGCGAGCAGATCCGCATGGAAACCGGTGCGGATGCGCCGATCTATCACTGGGTGACGCAGTAGGGCGTTGCGGCCCGCTCTGGCCCTTCGTGGGGTGCGCTGCGGGCACCGGGCATTACCTGCTGGAATTGGCGAGTTGCCGGTGCGCACGGCGCACCCTACAAGGGCCATCCGTGGCCGGCCAAGGTCTTGTCCGAGTGGTCCGTAGGGTGCGCCGCGCGCACCGGGCACAGGCCTGGAGACGCCCCCTGCGTGAAAACCCCTAAGGTCAGTAGATCGCCTGATACAGCTTGCGGCGGTAGGTGGTGACCAGCGGATGGTCGCCGCCGAGCAGGTCGAATACCTGCAGCAGGGTCTTGTGTGGCAAGCCGTCGCTGTAGCTGCGATTGCGTACGAACAGCTTGAGCAGACCGTCCAGTGCCGCTTCGTACTGCTGGCGCGCCAGTTGTTGCACGGCCAGCTGATACACCGCTTCGTCATCCTCGGCATTCTGTGCCAGACGGCTTTTCAGTGTGGCGGCGTCAGGCAGGTCGACGGCCTGACGCAGGAAGGTCAGTTGCGCCTTGGCGCCGGCCAGCGCCTGCTTGTGTTCGTCGCCCTTGACCGCGTTGAGGACGGT
>CAMPIF010000033.1 GCA_946886245.1 Ectopseudomonas composti
CGTTCACCGAGTGCCGCGCGCCAGTTTTCCTGCGCCGATTGCACGGCCATATAGGACTCGTCCACCAGCGTCAGCTCCGCCTGCGGGCTACCCAGGGCGTAGGCGATGCCGAGCACGCCGTTGCCACAACCGAGATCGGCGACGCGCACGCGCCCGAGGTGGCGCGGCAGATGCGGAAGAAAGGCGCGGGTGCCGATATCCAGGCCGTCACGGCAGAACACGTTGGCATGGTTGACCAGCTCCAGCGCCGGTTTATCCAGGCGGTAGCGGGTCGGGTAGGGCGAGTGCGGCATTGCCTTGGTTTCAGGCGTGGCGACCAGCAGGCGGGCTTTTTTCACCGCCAGCGAAGCCTGCACCGGGCCGACGTATTGCTCCAGCAGATCACCGGCGGCGCGCGGCAGGTGCTTGATCATCGCCCCTGCGACCACGCGGGTGCCCGGCGCCAACTGGCCGTGCAGACGAATCAGTTGCTCCTCCAGCAGCGCCAGGGTCTTCGGCACGCGAATCAGCACCCAGTCGAACGGCCCTTGCGGTGTTTCGCAGCTCGGCAGAAAGGTCACCGTCTCGCCACTCAGGCCGTTACTGGCGAGATTCTTCTGCAGGGCGAGACAGCCCAGGTGTGAATCGCCGCTGCTGCTCACCTGGCAATGCCCGGCCAGTGAGCAGGCAAGGGCGCCGAAGCTGTCGTTGAGCACCAGCACGCGGCTGCCTGCCTCGATGCCTTGCTCATGAAGATGACCCAGCAGGTATTCGTCGGCGGCATCGAAGGCTTGTAGCGGCTCGTTCGCCTGGTGCGGCTGACGCTGCAGTTCGAGGCTGGCGAAGGGAGTGTCGAGAGTAGGCATGCAAACCTTCGGTGTTTGTCGCTGGCCGATTGCGCCAGACTGAGCGGGTATTCAATGAAGGGGGCGATTATGACCGTCAGCGAAGACAAGTTCACCCGTCAGACGCTGCTCGAGGTACACAGCCTGACGCCGAGCCTGTTCACCCTGCGCACCACCCGTGACCCGGGGTTTCGTTTCCGCGCCGGGCAGTTCGTGCGTCTGGGCGTGGAGAAAACCGATGGCAGTGTGGTCTGGCGCGCCTATTCGCTGGTGTCCGCGCCGCATGACGAGTTCCTCGAGTTCTTCTCCATCGTGGTGCCGGGCGGCGAGTTCACCAGCGAGTTGAGCAGACTGCGCGTGGGCGACAGCCTGCTGGTGGAAAAGATGGCCACCGGCTACCTGACCCTGGACCGCTTCGCCGACGGCCGCGACCTCTGGCTGCTGGGCAGTGGTACCGGCATCGCGCCGTTTTTGTCGATCCTGCAAGACTTTGAGGTGTGGCAGCGCTTCGAGCGTATCGTGCTGGTGTACAGCGCGCGCAGCTTCGCCGAGCTGGCCTATCAGCCACTGATCCGAAGCTTCGCCGAGCTGGAACACCTGGCCGAATTCGCTCACAAGCTCACCTACCTGCCGGTGGTCACCCGCGAGCAGGCGGCGGACTGCCTGAATGCGCGTATCACCGATCTGCTCGACAAGGGTGAGTTGGAGCGGGCAGCGGGCCTGCAGCTGGCGCCCGAGCATTCACGAGTGATGATCTGCGGCAACCCGCAGATGATCGACGACATTCGTCAGCGTCTGAAGGCGCGCGGCCTGAATCTGAGCCTGACCCGGCGACCGGGTCAGGTGGCGGTGGAGAACTACTGGTGATCAGTCTTCGCGGATCGCCTTGAGTCGATGTTCCCAGCGGCGCTTGGCGAAGCGGCGCATGTTGGGGATATCGTCGGTCTCATCGAGAATCGGCTTGCCGATGATGGTTTCCATGATGTCTTCCAGTGTCACCAGGCCGTGCCAGCTACCGAACTCGTCGTACACCAGGCACATGTGCTGACGCTCCTGCATGAGCAGGGTCATCAGGGTTTCCACGTTCATGCTGTCCGGCACGACCTTGAGCGGCTTCATGATCTGGGTGATCGGTTCGCCATCGTTCTCGGCCGCCAGGGCGTCATAACGGAACACCACGCCCAGCGGCGACTCGTCCTCGCCGATCACCGGGTAACGGGAGAACTGACTCTCGCGGGCACGCGCCTTGAACGCGGCGATCGACTCATCCGGTGCGGCGGATTCGCAGACGATGCGCGGGGTCATGATGTCGCGCAGACGAATCTCGTGCAGATCGAGGATGTTGCTGATCACCCGCTGCTCGTCTTCGTCGAGCTTGCCCACTTCGCGGCCAAGCAGGGTCAGTGCCTTGATCTCCTGGCGAATGTCGTGTTCCGGCTCCTTGCCGCCGAACAGACGCATGATCAGGTCCGACATGACGATGAACGGCTTGAGCAGCAGGATCATCGCTCGCAGCAGGCTGGGCAGGAAGGGCGCCATGGCGCGCCAGTAACGGGCACCGATGGTCTTCGGCAGAATCTCCGAAAGCACCAGGATCAACAGGGTCATGACCGCCGAGGCGATACCCAGGTAACCGTCACCGAAGACGATCGCCACCTGTGCACCGACACCGGTCGCACCAACGGTATGCGCCACGGTATTGAGGGTCAGGATGGCCGCCAGCGGCTGGTCGATCTTGTCTTTGAGCTCTTTCAGCCTTTCGTACAGCTGCGGTTTGGCAACCTTCTGCTGAGCGATGTAACTGGGCGTGAGGGAGAGCAGGGCGGCTTCGAGGATGGAGCAGATGAACGAAACCAGAATGGAGAGGACAGCGAACGCTATCAGGAGTGTCATGTAGGGGGATAAGTGGCCAAT
This sequence comes from Ectopseudomonas composti, assembly GCA_946886245.1. The sequence goes on from CAMPIF010000033.1 coordinate 2,739, forward strand.
GGCCGGCCAATTTAGCGCAAGCGCAGTGGACAGAAGCAGAAAAGCTGCAACATTTCATTTCGTCATGCTGGTGCGGTTGGCGTTTGCTGCCCAGCGTCTCGTTTGCCGCTTTTTCACTGCCTGCACGTAGCCAAGCTTCGACTAGTCTAAGGAGACATTCTCTGGGGAGGTCCTCCATGGCGCTTGAACATCACCCGTTGACCCGCGAATTCCCTCAGCAAGGCGACGTCATGCGCAAGCTGATGCAAAGTGACCCGCATTTCCCTCGCCTGGCTGGCGAGTACGAGGCGCTGGACAAGCGCATCTACGAAATAGAGGACGGCCGCGAGGCTGCCGACGACCTGACCTTGCAGGGGCTCAAACTGCAGCGTGTGGGTCTCAAGGACGAGATCGCCGATCTGTTGCGCAAGGCGGGCAGTGCTTGATCCGGATCAAATGAACGGTCGACGTGTGGCGCTAGGCTGGAGCCATCTTTCTTGTCAGAGGCTTCATCATGCACGTCGACCATCACCCGCTGGTTCATGACTTCGCCGAACTGCGCGACGAACTGCAGCGCCTGCGGCAGAGCGATGAACACTTCGCGCGCCAGGCCGAAGAGTACGAAGCGCTGGACAAGCGCATCTGCCGCATCGAGGAGGGTATCGAGTTGCTCGATGACGTTACCCTCAGCGCGCTGAAACTCCACCGTGTAGCGATGAAGGACGAGCTGGCGCGCCAGCTCAAACGCGCTGCAGGTCAGTGCTGCGGTTGTGGCAATGGCTGTCGGGGTTGATGCCCGGAACAGGTGGCGCACTCAGCGCCCCTTGCGGGATCGCTACCGGTAGGGTGCGCCGTGCGCACCGGCTTTGCATGGCATCAAGACCTCAATGCACGGGCGGGTTGATCAGATAAGTGAGCAGCCCGTCCGCCTCTTCTTCCGTCCATACCGGGCGCGCCGGCCTGGGCCATTCGCTCAGCAACTGCTGCCAGAAGGCACAGGCCAGCTCATCCTGGCGGTAGAAGCGCAGCAGCCAGGGCCTGCCATCGCCCATCACCTGCTGTACCAGGGCGCGACCGATGCCCTGGCGACGATACTTTTTCAGGATGAACAGGTCGGCGAATTCTGGCGCATCGAGACCGGCTAACTCGCTCCGTTCGATCAGCAGGAAACCGGCGATGAAGCCATCGACCAGTATCAGTTGCGCACTCCAGCCCGGCTCCTGCCAATAGCGCTGCAGGTGGGGGTGGTGGATGTAGAAACGTCCGTCCGTCTCCACGTCTTCCTGCTCCCAGTCCGAACTTTCGTAGGCGTAGAACTGGTAGAGGTTGGCCAGCAGCGGCAGCTGTTCGGTGCTGGTGGGGAGCAGTTGGATCTGCATATGTGCATTCCGGGCAGAGTGGCTGTGGTCTGTAAATTTATCCAGTTGTTCGGTATCGTTCCAGCCTTCGTTCAGCGGCAGGATCGATCGCAATGGCCAAGGCAAAACGCATGTATGGCTGCACCGAGTGCGGCGCCACCTTTCCCAAATGGGCAGGACAGTGTGGTGAGTGCGGCGCCTGGAATACCTTGGTCGAAACCGTGGTGGAGGGTGCCACGCCCAGCGGGCGCACTGGTTGGGCTGGCGACAAGGCCAATATCAAGACCCTGGCTGAAGTCAGTGTCGAGGAAATTCCGCGCTTTTCCACCGCTTCCGGCGAGCTCGATCGGGTGCTCGGTGGCGGTCTGGTGGATGGCTCGGTGGTGCTTATCGGTGGCGACCCAGGCATCGGCAAGTCGACCATCCTGCTGCAGACCCTGTGCAATATCGCCACGCGTTTTCCCGCCCTCTACGTCACTGGTGAGGAGTCGCAGCAGCAGGTGGCCATGCGTGCGCGGCGGCTGGACCTGCCGCAGGACAAGCTCAAGGTAATGACCGAAACCTGCATCGAATCGATCATCGCCACCGTGCGCCAGGAAAAGCCCAAGGTCATGGTGATCGACTCGATCCAGACCATTTTCACTGAGCAACTGCAGTCGGCGCCTGGCGGTGTGGCCCAGGTACGCGAAAGTGCGGCGCTGCTGGTGCGCTTCGCCAAGCAGAGCGGCACGGCGATCTTTCTCGTCGGCCACGTCACCAAGGAAGGCGCGTTGGCCGGCCCGCGCGTGCTGGAGCACATGGTCGACACTGTGCTGTATTTCGAGGGCGAGTCCGACGGTCGCTTGCGCCTGCTAAGGGCGGTGAAGAACCGTTTCGGCGCGGTCAACGAACTGGGCGTATTCGGCATGACCGACAAGGGCCTGAAGGAAGTCTCCAACCCTTCGGCGATCTTCCTCACCCGCGCGCAGGAGGCGGTGCCCGGCAGTGTGGTGATGGCCACCTGGGAAGGCTCGCGACCGATGCTGGTGGAGGTGCAGGCGCTGGTCGACACCAGTCATCTGGGCAATCCGCGCCGCGTCACCCTGGGCCTGGATCAGAACCGCCTGGCCATGCTCCTGGCGGTTCTGCATCGCCACGGCGGCATTCCAACCTATGACCAGGACGTGTTCCTCAACGTGGTTGGCGGGGTCAAGGTGCTGGAAACGGCGTCTGACCTGGCACTGATGGCAGCGGTCATCTCCAGCCTGCGCAACCGGCCGCTGCAGCACGACCTGCTGGTGTTCGGCGAGATCGGCCTGTCCGGCGAGATTCGTCCGGTGCCGAGTGGTCAGGAGCGCCTCAAGGAGGCGGCCAAACACGGCTTCAAGCGCGCCATCGTGCCCAAGGGCAATGCGCCCAAGGAAGCTCCGCCGGGCTTGCAGGTCATCGCCGTGACACGTCTGGAGCAGGCGCTTGACGCATTGTTCGACTGAGCCTTGGTGACGTAGGCCGTCCGCCATGTGGTCGGCGAGTCTGCTGGCTGAGCGCGAGGTACGAACCGCTTTGGGGCAGCACTGAAACACTGTCATTCCTGCGAAAGAGGGAATCCAGAACCTGTGGATTTCCGGGGCTCGTGCATTCGCGGAGTGACGATAAGTTACTTTTTAAGAATATTCTTAGTGCCGGGCTCTGGCTTGTTCAGCTTTTGGTCAGGGACTGTGCGTTAAAGTTTTCCTCGTTGTCTCGTTCGAGGCAATGTTCACTTTGAACTCGATCGGCATACCGTGCGCTTCCTATATATGGAAGCCTGCAGTGTACTTCTGTGTGGGTGGCTTGCTCGTTGTAACTGCGCGTGGTTGCAGAATCATTTTTTGTGACTGCGTGCCCGGCAATAAGAGAGTCGTCAAACTGTTGGTGTTTGAAGGTGTTCAGTTGTTGATGTGGCCTTGATGTCGTTACCGGCAGGGGCGGCACAGTGGCGTGATATCGGATGGCCGCTGAAAAGTTCGAGTGTGCAAACTTCACTCTCAGGCAAGCCTGTTGTTAATCGTTCGATGTTATCAGTGGCCTTTCACCAGAGAGTGCATTCGATAGTCTCTGCTGGTCCTCTTTGGCGCGCCTTTGCCAGCGCTTGAGGCAGGGGCTATGGAGTTCAGGTCAGGTGGTCAGTGCAATGCTGATTGCGGTGGCAAAAGAAGGCTAAAGGCCAGTCAGTGTCGCGCTTCAGGCAGTTTTAATGCAGCGGTCATGGTGCAGATAGTGTCTGGATATACGCCTTGGTAATTTGCGTTACTTGAGAAAGTTGCCTTGGGTGCTTTATGTCGATTTGCCTTCTTGGAAGGGTGATTTCACTTTTTGGCGAAGTGTCTTTATTGGAATCAGTTGTTTCGTGGGTTTGAAGCTTGAGTTCTGGGTGGTGTGCGTTGCGTGCGGTGCATGGAGTGACTCGGAACTTGCAGGCGCGTATGCGTGCGCAGTGATTTACGAGTAGGCACGGTGTGCCTGAAGTGAAAAATTACATTAATTTGGATAACGTGAATTCATTATGAATAAGGTAAAACAGCATGGCCTAAGCCCCTTGAGAGCGCGGTCGAGCAGTCTTCTGGCGATAACGTCGTGTTCGGCAATGGCCGCCATTGCCTGCATCCCAGCGCTGGCGCTGGGGGCCAATGAGTGTGGGGTCGGTCCCACGGTCGTGTGTAACGGTACCGGGAACCCTTATGCAGATGGCATTAACTACACCGGTGCGAATAACCACGTAACGCTGGCCGCAGGTACGGTAGTCGATACAACCGGGGGCAATCCGCTTGGTGCTCATTCGGATACCACCGTAGGTATCGGCCTGGGCGTTCCGTCAGTCACGACCGCGGGTAATGCCGCTCTCACGGTCGAGGAGGGGGCCAGCGTCATCATCGCGCAGGACAACACCCATGGTCTTGTCATTCGTGGCTCCTCGGGTGACTCGACCGGTACGCTGGTCAACAATGGCTCGGTCTCGCTGCAGGGAACAGGCGGCCGGGCGATCTACGTGTTCACCAATGGTGATGTCTCTGTCACCAACGGTTCCAGTGGCGTTCTCTCCGGGAACGCTGCCTTCGGCATCTTTGCCCAGGATGCGGGCGTCGATCATGCGGTCACCGTCGTCAACGATGGCGAGATCAATCTGACCGCTGATGGCTCGACCGGTATTCGCGCCGTTGCCTCGGGCGCTGCGGGCTCGGCATCGGTGATTCAGAACGGTACGGTGTCTGCGGGGGCCGGCGGCATCGGTGTGGACATTCGCCTGGGTTCCACGGCCGCAAGTACCGGCACGTTCGTGAACACCGGTACGATCACGGGGGGAACCGGGGTCAGTTTTTCCCAGGGGCAGGGAAGGATAACGGCGACCAACACGGGCTCCATCATCGGTACGGATGCCACGTCCAGCGGCCTGCTGGTTGGTAGCGGTGTCGCCAATATCACGAATGCCGGGCTCATCTTCGGCAACACGGGTGTGACGCTGCAGACGGATAACAACAGCCTGACCAACACTGGAACCATTACCGGAACCGGCGGTACGGCCGTTGCTGTTGCGGGTAACGACAATACCCTGACCCTTGCCGATGGCTCCGTACTCAATGGGGCAGCTGTCAGCACGGGGACGGGCAATAGTCTGCAATTGCAGGGTTCGGGTTTCGTTTCAGGGGATCTTTCAGGGTTCTCCAGCCTGGACGTGTCCGGATCGCTCTGGCAGGTCGGCGGGGATGTCTCGACGACATCCGGTTCGCTGGCCATCAACTCCGGGACGTTGCAGATCGGTACGGGCGGCACCACCGGCTCCATCACAGGGGATGTAGTCAATAACGGTACGCTGGCCTTCAGCCGTTCCGATGACATCACCTATTCGGGTGTCATATCCGGTAGTGGTGGGCTGGCGCAGATCGGCGCGGGTACCACGACGCTGACGGGCGCCAATGTCTACGGCGGGGAGACGCGTGTAACGGCCGGGCGACTGGCTGCCGGCAATGCCGGTGCATTCAGTTCCAGCTCCAGCTACAGGATCGATGCTGGCGGTGTGCTGGACCTGAACGGTTTCAGTCATGCGCTGAGCAGCGTGACGAATGCGGGCGAAATCCGCATCGGTGATAGCGCCAATGCCACCTTCACGACGAACAACTACGTGGGTAACGGCGGTGTCATTGCCCTCAGCACCTACCTGGGCGCAGATGGATCAGCGTCCGATCGCATCGTTATCGATGGCGGTACGGCTACGGGTACTACCACGCTGTCGATCGCCAATGTGGGCGGCCCCGGTGCGCTCACCACGGCCAACGGCATCCAGATTGTCGAAGCCATCAATGGCGCGACGACCTCTGCCGATGCGTTTCGTCTCAATGCGCCGGTGGTGGCCGGTGCTTTCGAGTACAGCCTGTATCGAGGCGGTCTCGATAGAGGCATGAGCGATCAGGACTGGTTCCTGCGCTCCATCGATACCTCGTCTGCTGGTGGGCCGGGTAACCAAGCGCTGAGTGCTTCAGCGCAGACTGTGCGTGTCTATTCCGATCAGCTCGGCAATTATGCGCTGTCGACCCTTGGTTCTTTGCAGCAGCGTAAAGGTCATAGCATCTGGCTGAAGGGTATTGCCGATGGCGCTGAGAAAGGCAGTCGCAGTGAGACGAGCCCGGCCGGTTCCTGGGGACGTGTGGCTGGCGAATACGGCTCTTACGCCCCCAAGAAGGGTTCGCCCTATACCCAGCACATCGGTTTCATGCAGCTCGGCTATGAAAACACGGCTGTGCAGAATGATCACGGGGTGCTCAACGCCGGCCTCTACGCAACCCTGGGCACGTCGCACGTCAATGTCGACGTTACCCGCGATTCGGCAAGTGGCGAGAAGCGCAGGGGCAAGATCACCACGACCGGCTACGGTGTAGGCGCCAGTGCTACCTGGCTGGAGGAAAGTGGCCTCTATGCCGACTCCGTGGGGCAGTTGACCTGGTATGACAGCACGCTATCGAGCAAGACGGCGGGTGGCAACAAAGGCTGGTCGTCCGTGATGAGCCTGGAGGTCGGTCAGCGTCTTGATGCCGGTTCGGATTGGGCGGTGGTTCCGCAAGCTCAATTGGCATGGACTCACGTCGCCTTCGACAGTTTCAGGGACGAACATGGTGCACGCATCGTTCAGGCCAGAAACGATAGCCTCAAAGGTCGTGTCGGTATCCAGGTTGAGCCGCCCGTGAGCTGGTACGGCGACAAGCGCCAGAACAATCCGGTGAAGCTGTACGGCATTGCCAACCTGAGCTACGACATCCTTTCCGGCAGTGAAGTCGATGTCGCCAAGGTTCGTCTCAAGCAGGACAGCCCGCCTCGTTGGGGGGAACTGGGGGTTGGTGGCAGCGTCGCTCGGCAAGACAACTGGAGTGCGTCTGGGGAGATCAGCTATGCCGAGGCTCTTGGGGCCGGCCGCTCCGACAATCATGCGTTCAAGGGAACGATCGGCGTGAGCTACGCCTGGTAAGTGCCTGGCAGGGCGGCAACCACTCCAAGCCCTTGCGAGCCGGCATGAGCATCGTTCGTTCGGTGTGCGAAGGGCTTTTCCGTTCGAAGGCAGGGTGCTGCAATTGCGGCGTCCTGCCGCAATTGCAGCACCGGCAACCCTTGACGCAGATCAATAGATAGCCGGCTATCGGCGTGCAGCATGGTGATGTGTCCAAAAAGGAGGCCACAGCATGTTTCTGTTCTTCGATTTGATCTCCCGTGCGTTCAATGCGGACGCTCAGGTTGCGCAGTCACGTGAGGCAAAGCGCGAAGCCAAACGTATCGAAGCGCGACGTCAGCGTCGCAAGGCTGCCGAGGTAGTGTGCCGCGCCCACTGATTCTTACGCGCACGCACAGGCGTCAGTCGTTGCACGGGTGGCAGCGTTGCCCGCTGTGTTGCATGGCCTGGCGCATCAGGTCGGCAGGTTTTTCGATATCCAGCTTGCGGCGAATATTCAGGCGATGGCTTTCCACGGTGCGCACACTGATCGCCAGTTCACGTGCCATGGCTTTGTTGTTCAAGCCTTGCGCCATCATTTGCAGTATCTGACTCTCACGCGGGGTCAGTACTGCCTCCGGCGTTGACGTGCAGCCGGTCAGCGCCTCGGCAAGTGCGCCACTGTAGTAACGACCGCCAACGGCCAGTGCCTTGATCGCCGCGATGATTTCTCGTGATGTCGCATCCTTGAGCACATAACCAGCGGCACCAGCCTGCAGGGATTGGCGAACATATTGCCGGTCGCTGTACATGCTCAGGATCAACACCCTGAGCCACGGATGACGGCGAGTGAGCGTTGCTGTCAGCTCCAGCCCGCTGACGTCCTTCAGGCCAATATCCATCAGCACGACATCGGGTCGTTCGCGTTCGATCAGTGTCACGGCTTCTTCGGCAGAGCCGGCCTCGCCGACCACCCTGTAGTGCTCGACGGCTTCCAGTAGCACCCGCACGCCCTCGCGTATCAACGCGTGATCATCGACCAGAGCGATGCGAATGAGCGAATCGTTCATCGGGTCTTCCTCCGGGCTTTCCTCGGCTATCCCTGTTCTACCGCGACGGCGAGTGGCCGTGTCGGGTGTGAGATTCTGCGCAGGATAGGGGAATGATGGACGGCCGAGCATGGCGAGCCGTTACGTGGGCAGCAGGGGGCGCAGGTAAACATGAGCGATCGGACAGGTTCTGCGCTTCAGGCGTGCTACGCAAGTGTTCAGCGTATCTCTGCGTAGTCCTACGGATATTTTTGTGAGTAGTCCTGCGAATTTTCCCGCTCAGCGTAGATGCGGATAGTGGCAGACCTCCCTCGGAATATCCTCAGGACCCATGATCGCCGTCGCCCAAGAGGCTTCGGCAGGAGAGCTGCAATGACTCGAATTGCCGGCCATGTCGCCTGGTTCGCCGTTGCCATGCTGGGCGCTTTCGCCCTAGGCACCGTTGCCTTGAGCCGTGGTGAACCCATCAACGCCTTGTGGATCGTGGTTGCAGCCGTGGCGATCTATCTGGTCGCCTACCGTTACTACAGCCTGTTCATCGCTACACGTGTCATGGAGCTGGATCCGGCGCGAGCCACGCCCGCAGTGGTCAACAACGACGGTCTCGACTTCGTTCCTACCAACAAGCACATTCTTTTCGGTCATCACTTCGCTGCGATTGCTGGCGCCGGGCCGCTGGTGGGCCCGGTGCTGGCTGCGCAAATGGGCTACCTGCCCGGTACGTTGTGGCTGATCGCCGGCGTGGTGCTGGCTGGCGCGGTGCAGGACTTCATGGTGCTGTTCCTCTCCACACGCCGTAACGGTCGCTCGCTGGGCGACATGGTGCGCGAGGAAATGGGCCGGATTCCCGGCACCATCGCGCTGTTCGGCTGCTTCCTGATCATGATCATCATCCTCGCCGTGCTGGCGCTGATCGTGGTCAAGGCGCTGGCCGAGAGCCCCTGGGGCATGTTCACGGTGATGGCGACCCTGCCCATCGCAGTGTTCATGGGCATCTACATGCGCTACATCCGCCCGGGACGCATCGGTGAAATTTCGCTCATCGGCGTGGTGCTGCTGCTCGGCTCGATCTGGCTCGGTGGCGTGGTCGCGGCCGATCCGTTCTGGGGCCCGGCCTTCACCTTCACCGGCGTGCAGATCACCTGGATGCTGGTGGGTTACGGCTTCGTCGCCGCAGTGCTGCCGGTGTGGCTGATCCTGGCGCCGCGCGATTACCTGTCGACCTTCCTCAAGATCGGTACCATCCTGGCCCTGGCAGTCGGCATCCTGATCACCCTGCCGGAGCTGAAAATGCCGGCGCTGACCCAGTTCATCGACGGCACCGGCCCGGTGTGGAAGGGCGGCCTGTTCCCCTTCCTGTTCATCACCATCGCCTGTGGCGCGGTGTCCGGTTTCCACGCGCTGATCAGTTCGGGCACCACGCCCAAGCTGCTGGCCAGCGAGAGCCACGCGCGCTACATCGGCTACGGCGGCATGCTGATGGAGTCCTTCGTTGCCATCATGGCCATGGTCGCGGCCTCGGTGATCGAGCCGGGCATCTACTTCGCCATGAACAGCCCGGCCGCGCTGGTCGGCAGCGACGTGCAGTCGGTGGCAGCCAGCGTCAGCAGCTGGGGTTTCATGATCACCCCCGAGCAGCTCGAAGCCACGGCTCGTGATATCGGCGAGCACAGCGTCCTGGCCCGTGCCGGAGGCGCGCCGACGCTGGCCGTGGGTATCGCGCAGATCCTGCACAGCCTATTGCCGGGTGAAAACACCATGGCCTTCTGGTACCACTTCGCGATCCTCTTCGAGGCGTTGTTCATTCTCACCGCGGTGGACGCCGGCACGCGTGCCGGGCGCTTCATGCTGCAGGACCTGCTGGGCAACTTCGTACCGTCGCTGAAGAAGACCGATTCCTGGGCCGCCAACCTGATCGCCACCGCTGGCTGCGTGGCGTTGTGGGGCTGGCTGCTGTATCAGGGCGTGGTCGATCCGCTGGGCGGCATCAACACCCTGTGGCCGCTGTTCGGCATCTCCAACCAGATGCTCGCCGGCATCGCGCTGATGCTGGGCTGCGTGGTGCTGGTCAAGATGAAGCGTCAGCGCTACGTCTGGGTCACCCTGGTGCCGGCTGTCTGGCTGCTGATCTGCACCACCACGGCGGGCCTGATCAAGCTGTTCGATGCCAACCCGGCGATCGGTTTCCTGGCGCTAGCCAACAAGTACAGCGATGCCATGGCCGCCGGCCAGATCATCGCCCCGGCCAAGGACATGACGCAGATGCAGCACGTGGTGTTCAATGCCTACACCAACGCGGTACTGACCGCGCTGTTTCTGTTCGTGGTGCTGAGCATCCTGTTCTACGCCATCAAGGTCGCACGTCAGGCGTTGGGCAAGGCCGAGCGCAGCGATCGTGAGGCGCCGTATCAGGCTGCTGCCGAACTGAGTTAAGGAGCCTGTCATGTTCAACGATCTTGCCCGCATGGGCCGCTACCTGGGCCAGGCTGCACGCATGCTGGTGGGTATGCCCGACTATGAGACCTATGTCGAGCACATGGCCAACAAGCACCCGCATCAGCCGGTGATGAGCTACGAGGCGTTCTTCCGTGAGCGCCAGGAAGCGCGTTATGGTGGCGGCTACGGGCGGCCCATACGCTGTTGTTGAACCGCTGTCAGCCTGCTACACGCCACGCTTGCCGTGTCCTGTTCATTTCTGGATGGCGTGACAGGCTCATCGCCCTGTGTCGAGGATGTAGCGAATGACTCCACTGCCCATTCCCGTCACCGTGCTCACCGGCTTTCTCGGTGCCGGCAAGAGCACCCTGCTGCGGTACATGCTCAGGGTCGAGCACGGCCTGCGTCTGGCGGTGATCGAGAACGAATTCAGCGCCACCCCCATCGACGGCCAGTTGCTTGGCGATGAACCGGTGAAGCTGGTCACCCTGGCCAATGGCTGTGTGTGCTGCTCGATTCATGTCGAACTGGAGAAGACGCTGTTTCTCTTGCTGGACAAACGCGACAGCGGCGAGCTGGCGTTCGACCGCCTGGTGATCGAGTGCACCGGCCTGGCCGACCCGGCTCCAGTGGCGCAGACCTTCTTCGCCACCGAAGAGTTGGGCGCGCGCTATCGGCTCGACGGTATCGTCACCCTGGTCGATGCGGTCAACGCCGAGCGTCACCTGAGCGAGACCATCGCCCAGGCGCAGGTCGGGTTCGCCGATCTCATCCTGCTGAGCAAGACCGACCTGGCCGACGCGTCCAGCGTCGAGGCGCTGCGGGCGCGTCTGCAGCGGATCAACCGGCGCGCGCCGATCGAGCTGGTCAAGCAGGGTCGAATCGATCTGGCAGCGTTGCTCGACTTAGGTGGCTTCGAGCTCGATCCCGCTCCGGATCGCGGTCTGACGTGGCGGCCGTTGACGCCTGCAACGAATACGTCTGATCGCATCCGCACGCTGGTGCTGGAGAGCCCTGAGCCGGTCGACCTGGAGCGCCTCAGTGCGTTCATGGAGGGCTTGCTGGCGCGCTTCGGCGATGCGCTGCTGCGCTACAAGGGGGTAGTTGCGGTGGTGAACGAGCCGCGCCGCCTGGTGTTCCAGGGGGTGCTGCGACTCTACAGCTTTGACTGGGATAGCGAGTGGGCGGCGCACGAGGCGCGCGAAAGCGTGCTGGTGTTCATTGGTGACGACCTGCCCGAGGATGAAATCCGCCAGGGATTCGCCGAAGCACTCGGTCAGCCTTGATCAGGGTTGCTCGCCCAGGGCGGCGAGCTCCCGTTCCAGCAGACTCTCGTCACCCAGATTGAGTTCGACCAGGCGGCGCAGATGGCTGATCGATTCCAGGTCGATATGGCGGCAGACGAAGCCGAGATAGCCCGCCTGGGTACGGGTCAGCAACACCTCCATCCTTACCTGCGCTTCGTCGCCGAGCTGGATCTGCGCTTCGAACGGCTGATCCGGGTCAGCGTTCCAGTTTGCCGGAGTCTCGACCATCAGACCCTTGAGCGAAAGGTCATGCAACACCGCCGCCCATTGCCGCTCACCTTGAACGAGTACGGTGGGGGCGTCGAAGGCGATGCGCTGAAAGCGCCGACGCTCGTTGGCTGTATCACTCATTCCCGAACTCCGATCTGCAGGTTTCCCAATACTATAGCCAACGCGCATGCTCGCGCGCTGTTCCTTGTGTCGTGGCGCACAGCTGACGGATATGAGTTTGACAGGGAGCCAAGTCTCGCCAAAGCTCCTAGTGCGGTTTTTATTACTCGATATTGCGGAGCGACACATATGAGCAAGCGACTGCTGGGTAAAGGTTTGGTCTTCGGCCTGTTGAGCATGGCCAGTGTTGGTGCATTCGCCGATGCTGCGGGCGGCAATGGCTGCGGCTGGGGCAACATGTTGTTCGAAGGGCAGCGTGGTATAGCGCCGCACTTCCTGGCCACCACCACCAATGGCACCTCGGGTAACGCCACCTTCGGCATGACGTCCGGTACCAACGGTTGCGACACCAGTGGCGCGCTGGGCTACAACGGTCGCTCCATGCTGGCGATGAACGGCATGCTCGACTCCATCGCCGAAGACATGGCCATGGGCCAGGGCGAGGCACTGGACGCCTATGCCACCCTGCTGGGCGTCGAAGCCCAGGATCGTGCGCACTTCGCCAAGGTCACTCACGACAATTTCGGCAGCATCTTCAGCAAAGCCGACGCCACCAGTGAGCAGGTGCTGGCCGCCACGCTTCAGGTGATGAGCCGTGACGTGCAGCTGGCGCGCTATGTGAAACAGCCTGCGTAGGCGGTATCGTCCGCTTCGTTGTCGGTGCGCACGATTCGCGGAGTTCAGTAGGGTGCGCCGTGCGCACTGGCTGTATCCCGTGCATGACAAGGAAATCGACAAGGCAAAAAGAAGCCCGCCGGATTGGCGGGCTTCTTCATTTCAGGCGCGGCCTCAGTTGCCGTAGACCGGGAACTTCGCGCACAGCGCCTTGACCTGCTCACGCACGCGGCCTTCGACTTCATCGTTGCCGATGTTGGCCAGCACGTCGCAGATCCAGCCTGCCAGTTGACGGCACTCGTCTTCCTTGAAGCCGCGAGTGGTGACGGCAGGGGTGCCGATACGCAGGCCGGAGGTGACGAACGGCGAACGCGGATCGTTCGGTACGCTGTTCTTGTTGACGGTGATGAAGGCGCGACCCAGGGCGGCGTCAGCATCCTTGCCGGTGATGTCCTGCTTGATCAGCGAGAGCAGGAACAGGTGGTTCTCGGTGCCGCCGGAGACCACGTCGTAGCCGTTGTCGATGAACACCTGAGCCATGGTCTGAGCGTTCTTGATCACCTGCGCCTGGTAAGCCTTGAACTCAGGCTGCAGCGCTTCCTTGAAGCACACCGCCTTGGCGGCGATGACGTGCTCCAGCGGGCCGCCCTGGCCGCCCGGGAATACCGCAGAGTTGAACTTCTTCTCCAGCTCCTCGTTCTTGCGCGCCAGGATCAGGCCACCGCGCGGGCCGCGCAGGGTCTTGTGAGTGGTGGTGGTGACGACGTCGGCGAACGGCACCGGGTTCGGGTACAGACCGGCGGCGACCAGACCGGCCACATGGGCCATGTCGACGAACAGGTAGGCACCGACCTTGTCGGCGATGGCGCGGAAGCGCGGGAAGTCCAGCACCTGCGAGTAGGCGCTGAAGCCGGCGATGATCATCTTCGGCTTGTGTTCGACGGCCAGGCGCTCGACTTCGTCGTAGTCGATCAGGCCCTGGTCGTTGATGCCGTACTGCACGGCGTTGTAGATCTTGCCGGAGAAGCTGACGCTGGCGCCGTGGGTCAGGTGGCCGCCGTGGGCCAGGCTCATGCCCAGCACGGTGTCGCCAGCGTTGAGCAGGGCCATGTACACGGCGCTGTTGGCCTGGCTGCCGGAGTGCGGCTGGACGTTGGCGTAGTCGGCGCCGAACAGCGCCTTGGCGCGGTCGATGGCGAGCTGTTCGACCACGTCGACGTACTCGCAACCACCGTAGTAACGCTTGCCCGGATAACCTTCGGCGTACTTGTTGGTCAGCACGCTGCCCTGGGCTTCCATCACCGCCGGGCTGGTGTAGTTTTCCGAGGCGATCAGCTCGA
>CAMPIF010000034.1 GCA_946886245.1 Ectopseudomonas composti
GAGCTTCATCGCTGAAGTGGCGCGCATTCTACCGCCAGCAGAATGCACGTCAAGCAGAAATTGCAGTTTTATGACTCGGACTTGAGGGTGATACGCGCAAAGGCCTTCTTGCCGGCCTGACAGACGTGAGTCGACCCCAGCTTGAACAGGAAGGTGCGATCAACCACTTCACCATCGACGCGCACACCGCCCGAACCCAACAGGTCGCGAGCAACCGCAGCATTCTTCACCAGGCCTGCCTTATTAAGGACGGACGAGATCGGCATATCTTCAGTCGAGCGCAGTTCGACCTCGGGCAGATCCTCCGGCAGCTCGCCATCCTTCATGCGGTTACCTGCGGAGCGATGCGCATTGGCAGCCGCCTCTTCGCCATGGAAACGCGCAACGAGCTCTTCAGCCAGCTTGATCTTGATGTCACGCGGGTTCGCCCCCTGCTCGACATCGCGCTTGAACTGCTCGATCTCCTCCATGGAACGGAAGCTGAGCAGCTCGAAGTAACGCCACATCAGGGCATCAGGCATGGAGACGAGCTTGTTGTACATCACGCCCGGCGCTTCCTGGATGCCGACATAGTTGCCCAACGACTTGGACATCTTCTTCACGCCATCGAGACCTTCCAGCAACGGCATGGTGACGATGCACTGCGACTCCTGACCATAGGCGCGCTGCAACTCGCGTCCCATCAGCAGGTTGAACTTCTGATCGGTACCACCCAGCTCGACATCGGCCTTGAGCGCCACGGAGTCGTAGCCCTGAACCAGCGGGTAGAGAAACTCGTGAATGGCGATCGGCTGGTTGCTGCTGTAGCGCTTGTCGAAGTCATCGCGCTCGAGCATGCGCGCCACGGTGTACTGCGACGTCAGACGAATGAAATCGGCAGGCCCCATCCGATCCATCCAGGTGGAGTTGAAGGCCACCTCGGTCCTGGCCGGATCGAGAATCTTGAAAACCTGCTGTTTATAGGTCTCGGCGTTATCCAGAACCTGCTCGCGGGTCAGCGGCGGACGGGTAGCGCTCTTGCCGCTGGGATCACCGATCATTCCGGTGAAGTCGCCGATCAGGAAGATCACCTGATGGCCGAGCTCCTGAAACTGACGCAACTTATTAATAAGGACGGTGTGACCGAGATGCAGATCCGGCGCGGTAGGGTCGAAACCCGCCTTGACCCGCAGCGGCTGACCACGCTTGAGCTTTTCGACCAGCTCAGCCTCAACCAGAACCTCTTCTGCACCGCGCTTGATCAGCGCCAGCTGCTCTTCGACCGACTTCATGACAGAACCCGCAACCACTGGAAATTGAAAGGGAACCAACCATACAAGATCGCGGACTAATTACAAGTTTTGCCCAGGGTAAGCGCCCTGAGCGCCCGTTCGGCATGTCAAGGGTTGCCCCAAGCCGATTTTGGTTATATTTTATACAGTTAATGCACATTCCAAGAAAACGCCTCACGCCATGACGCAAAATATTCCCAAAGCCCCGCCCTACCCTAAAAGCCATATCCTGGCTGCTAGCGGTGTAGCTGCGCTGCTGAGCCTGGCTCTGCTGGTGTTTCCTTCGCGTGAAGTCGAAGCGCAGAAAACCTTTCTCGACCTGGATCTCGGTAACGATACCGAGCAGGTGCTGCAGGAAAAGGACGATCTCCGAGCGGGACAGCCAGTGCCTGGCGCCGCTTCGCCCTTCGCCAAGATCGAGCAAAGCGCGAACAGCGCAGCAGACGCTGACAAAGACCTCCCAGAAACAGCCGACACCACTCCTCCTTCCGACCCCAACCACCACAGCATCACGGTCAGCAATGGCGATACGCTTTCTACCGTGTTCGCCAAGGTCGGTCTGAACGCCAATGATCTGCACGAAGCCCTCAATAGCAGCAAGGACGCCAAGCAGTTCAGCCGTCTCAAAGTGGGCCAGGTGCTGGACTTCGAGCTGAACGAAGACGGCAAGCTGAAGAATCTGCAGAGTAAGCTCAACGATCTGGAAACCATTCGCCTCAGCCGTACCGATAAAGGCTTCGACTTCGAGCGTGATCAGATCAAGCCTGAGGTGGTCACCGCATACAGCCGCGGCGTGATCAACAGCTCGCTGTTTCTCTCCGCCAAGCGTGCCGGCCTGTCGCACAGCCTGACCATGGACCTGGCCAACGTGTTTGGCTATGACATCGACTTCGCCATGGATATTCGTGAAGGTGACGAGTTCGAGGTGATTTACGAAGAGAAGGTGGTGAACGGCAAGCCCGTAGGCACCGGCAACATCCTTTCGGCGCGCTTCACCAATCGCGGCAAGACCTACACCGCCGTGCGTTACACCAGCAAGCAGGGCACCACCAGCTACTACAACGCCAATGGCGAAAGCATGCGCAAGGCATTCATCCGCACCCCGGTGGACTTCGCTCGCATCAGCTCGCGCTTCTCCACGGGTCGCAAGCATCCGATCCTGAACAAGATCCGCGCACACAAGGGCGTCGACTATGCCGCACCACGCGGCACGCCGATCAAGGCTGCCGGTGACGGTCGCGTAGCACTGGCAGGGCGTAACGGTGGCTACGGCAATACCGTGATCATCCAGCACGGCCAGCGCTATCGCACCCTTTACGCACACATGCAGGGTTTTGCCAAAGGTGTTCGCAACGGTGCGAACGTCAAACAGGGCCAGATCATCGGCTATATCGGTACTACCGGGCTCTCCACCGGCCCTCACCTGCACTATGAGTTCCAGGTCAACGGCGTACACGTCGACCCACTCAGCCAGAAGCTGCCGATGGCAGACCCCATTGCAGCGAGCGAGAAGCCGCGCTTCATGCAACTGAGCAAACCGCTGATGGCGCGCATGGACCAGGAAAAGGCCACCATGCTAGCCGCCAACCAGCAGTAAGCCGTGCCCCTCTATATTGGCGTGATGTCCGGCACCAGCCTGGACGGACTGGACATCGCGCTGATCGATCAGGATCAGCGCCCTCACCTACTCGCCACGCTTTACCGCCCCCTGCCAGAACAACTGCGTAGCGACCTGCTGGCGCTGTGCACCCCTGGCAATGATGAACTGGCACGCGCAGCCATTGCAGAACAGCGCTGGGTCGAACTGGCCGCTGCCGCTATCAACGAACTGCTGCAGCAACAGAACCTGACCGCGCAGCAGATTCGCGCCATCGGCAGCCATGGCCAGACGGTGCGCCATGAACCGGCGCGCGGCTTCACCATCCAGATCGGCAACCCGGCGCTGCTGGCCGAGCTCACCGGTATTTGCGTGGTCGCAGACTTTCGTCGTCGCGATGTGGCCGCCGGCGGTCAGGGGGCTCCTCTGGTCCCGGCCTTCCATCATGATCTGTTCGGCAATGGCCAGCGACAGATCGCCGTGCTCAATGTCGGTGGTTTCAGCAATCTCAGCCTGCTTTCACCTGGCCAGGAAGTTCTGGGATTCGACAGCGGCCCCGGAAACGTTCTGCTCGATGCCTGGATTCAGCACTGCCAGGGGCTGGCCTATGACCGTGACGGTGCCTGGGCATCCAGCGGCAAGGTAAACACCGAGTTGCTGTCGCGACTACTGAGCGATCCCTTCTTCGCCACCCAGGGACCGAAGAGTACCGGTCGCGAACTGTTCAACCTCGACTGGCTGCTTGGCCATCTGCAAGCAGCGTCGCGACTGGCCAGCGAAGACGTTCAGGCCACCCTGGTAGAACTCACCGCATGCAGTATCGTCAGCGCCCTACGCAACGCGCAGGCTCACACGGATGCTCTGCTGGTGTGTGGAGGTGGCGCACACAACGCTTGTCTGATGAAGCGCCTGCGCGAGATGCTGGCTGGAACCGAGGTGAGCAGCACCGCGACTGAGGGCGTAGATCCGGACTGGGTCGAAGCCATGGCCTTCGCCTGGCTGGCACATTGCGCGCTTGAGGGCATTGCTGGTAATCGCCCGAGCGTGACCGGCGCCAAAGGCTTGCGCGTGCTCGGCGCGATCTACCCGGCCTGAAAACGAAAACGCCGCGCATCGAGCGCGGCGTCTGTCATCAGGCGAAGCATTCAGATCGAGAAGGACGACCCGCAACCACAGGTGGTGGTGGCATTGGGGTTCTTGATCACGAAACGCGAACCTTCCAGCCCTTCCTGATAGTCGACCTCGGAGCCAGCCAGATACTGGAAGCTCATGGCATCGACCACCAGGCTCACGCCTTCACGCTCGACGATGGTGTCATCCTCGGCCACGTCCTCATCGAAGGTAAAACCGTACTGAAAGCCCGAGCAGCCGCCGCCCGTGACGAACACGCGCAGCTTCAGGCGCGGATTACCCTCTTCATCGACCAGGTTCTTCACCTTGCTGGCCGCGCCTTGGGTAAAGTGCATGGGGGCAGGGGTGAAGGTTTCGACGCTCATTCTGGACTCCCGGCGCCATGCGCCATACTGCTTTGGGCGTGCATTATCCGCTTGCCCTACAAAATTGGTCAACTATTGCTCGATTTCCAGCGTAGCCGGAAGCTCGAGTGGCCGCTCACCATCCTTGATATGACAGAGACGTCCCTCGATCTGCGCCCCCATGGCCATCTCCATCAGGCCGTAATGCAGGTTGCCGCGAACCCGGGAGCGTGAACCCAGCTCAAGATGGCCGCTGGCGAATACATCACCACTCACCTCGCCATCGATCACTATATGGGGTGCCCGTATCTCGCCTTCAACCAGGCCGCCAGCACTCACACGCACCAGCCCTTCGGTAGCCAGAAGATTACCGGTGACCCGACCATCCACCTGCACCGCGCCCTGAAAGCGCATGTCGCCCACCAGCTCGGCGCCAGCGGCAATCAGGCTGGTCTTGCCGCTGAAGCGCTGCAAGTCGGGTTTGGTCTTGTCTTTACTCCACATGGGTGGCTATCGCTCCTGATTTTATCCATTCGAATGTACGGCTCAGCGGCTTGTCGCCCTCGACCTCCGCCTGAACCTTGACCTGATGCGGCTCGAAGCCCTCGGGCAGTTGTAGCTCGCCGAAACGCCCCGCTTCAGGGAAGGACTGGAAGTGCTTGAAGGAGAACGCAATGCGGCTCTCGCTTACCTCATCGGACAGCGCTGCCAGCTCCAGCGTGGCCGGCTTACCGTTCTGCTGCCCTTCGACAGTAATACGCAAATGCCCCTGCAAGGCCTCATCACTGGTACCGACTCGACTCAGCAGCACCTTGTAGCGGAATCGCTGCGACACGTCCGTGGCTTGCAGCTCAAAGGCGCGAATGCGAATGCCTTCTCGACGACTGGCAGGTGCCAGCACGCCTTTGTAGAAAGCCAGATCCTGTTGTTGCTTGAAGATCTGCTCCTCCAGCAGCTTGATGGTGCGACGACTCTGCTCCATGGCCTGCTGCGTGACCTTGTCGCTACTGCCGACCACCGCCAGGCGCTGGCGCAGCAACTCCAGCTCCTGCTCCTGTTCGGCAAGGCGAGTCAGCAGTGCCTGCGTATCCTCGGGCGCCTGCTGAGGTTGCGCCTGCGGCCAGTACCATCCCAGGGCAAAGGCCGCTGGCAGGGCGAGCACCAGCAGCAGCTGCAGCCAACGGCGTCGGCGCTCGCGACGAGGATCGCTGAGGCGGACCTCCCAGCCCGGTATCACGGCAGCAGGGCCGCGTGCGACAAGCCGAGACGCTCGTCGAGACCGAAGAGGATGTTCATGTTCTGCACCGCCTGGCCCGAGGCCCCCTTGACCAGATTGTCGATCACCGAGAGCACCACCACCAGGTCGCCGCCCTGCGGACGGTGCACGGCGATACGGCAAACGTTGCCTCCGCGCACACTACGGGTTTCCGGGTGGCTGCCCGCCGGCATCACATCGACGAAGGGCTCGCCGGCGTAACGCTCCTCGAACAGCGCCTGAAGATCGACCGAGGTATCGGCCACGCGCGCATAGAGGGTCGCGTGAATGCCACGAATCATCGGCGTCAGGTGTGGGACGAAGGTCAGGCCGACGTCGCCGCCTGCGGCCTGGCGCAGACCCTGACGAATTTCCGGGAGGTGACGGTGGCCCTTGACCGCGTAGGCCTTCATGCTCTCGCCGGCCTCACAGAACAGCGAGCCAACGCTGGCGCCTCGGCCAGCACCGCTGACACCGCTCTTGCAGTCGGCGATCAGGCTAGCGGTCTCAGCCAGTCCGGCTTCGAGCAGCGGAATCAGACCCAACTGAGTAGCGGTCGGGTAGCAGCCGGGCACGGCAATCAGGCGCGCAGACCTGATCGCCTCGCGGTTGACCTCGGGCAGACCGTACACCGCCTCTTTCAGCAGCTCGGGGGCGCCGTGCGGCTGGCCGTACCACTTGGCCCACTCCTCGGCGTCCTGCAGACGGAAGTCGGCGGAGAGGTCGATTACCCGCGTACCCGCAGCCAGCAACTCGCCAGCCAGCGCATGGGCCACGCCGTGCGGGGTGGCGAAGAACACCACGTCACAGGCGCCCAGGGTGGTGACATCCGGCACGCTGAAGGCGAGATCGGGGTAGTGGCCGCGCAGATTGGGGTACATCTCGTCGACGCGCAGGCCGGCCTCGGAACGGGAAGTGATCACGGTCACCTCTGCCTGCGGGTGTTGCGCCAGCAGACGCAGCAATTCGACACCGGTGTAGCCCGTGCCGCCGACGATACCGACCTTGATCATCACATGCCCCTTTGCAAAAGCCATTGGAAAGTTGCCGATGATAAAGCCGCATCGGCCAAGCTCCAACCGCAGAGGTGACGCAGACCGTCGGCTGCCTCTACTATCGAGGCCATTTTTCAGCGCGGGAAGCGAAAATGCTCTATCTCTGGCTCAAGGCTCTGCACATCATCGCCATGGTCTGCTGGTTCGCCGGCCTGTTCTATCTGCCGCGTCTGTTCGTCTATCACGCCATGAGCAGCGACGCCGCCAGCCACGAACGTTTCTGCACCATGGAGCGCAAGCTGTATCGCGGCATCATGATCCCCTCGATGATCGCCACGCTGGGCCTGGGCATCGGGTTGCTCAGCCTCAATTCGGCGTACTACTTCACCCAGGGCTGGATGCACGCCAAGCTCACGCTGGTGGTGGCCCTGGTGATCTATCACCATCTGTGCGGCGCTCAGCTCAAGCGCTTTGCCCGCGGCGAGAACAGCCGCAGTCACGTGTTCTATCGTTGGTTCAATGAAGCGCCGGTGCTGGCCCTGCTGGGCATCGTCATCCTGGTTGTCGTCCGCCCCTTCTGAGGAGTTCGCCATGTCTCTGCCTGCCCTGCTCGAACAACGCTTGCGCCTGCCTCTGGTCGCTGCGCCGATGTTTCTGGTATCCAACCCGGCGCTGGTCAGTGCCTGCTGCAACAGCGGCATCGTCGGCAGCTTTCCGGCGCTGAACCAGCGCGAGAGCGCCGGTTTCGCCGCCTGGCTCGACGAGATCGAAGCCAGCCTGGCGAGCAACGCCGCACCCTACGCAGTCAATTTGATCGTGCATAACAGCAACCCGCGCCTGCAGGCGGATCTGGCCATCTGCGTCGAGCGGCGCGTGCCCATCGTCATCACCAGCCTGGGCGCGGTGAAGGAAGTGGTCGATGCCGTGCACAGCTATGGCGGCCTGGTGTTCCATGACGTGACCACCCGCCGCCATGCCGAGAAAGCTGCCGAGGCCGGCGTGGACGGCCTGATCGCCGTGGCAGCTGGCGCTGGCGGCCACGCCGGCACCTGGAGTCCCTTCGCCCTGCTGGCCGAGATTCGTCAGTTCTTCGACAAGACCGTACTGCTGTCCGGCTGCCTCAACCACGGCCACGAAATGCTTGCCGCGCAGCTGCTCGGTGCCGACCTGGCCTATATGGGCACCCGCTTCATCGCCACGACCGAGAACAATGCCTCGGCCGATTACAAGGCGATGATTATCGGCGCACGGGCCGCCGACATCATTCACACACCCGCCGTGTCCGGTGTACCGGCCAGCTTCATGCGCCAGAGCCTGGAACAGGCCGGCTACGACCTGAAACAGCTGCAGAACAAGGGCGATATCAACTACGGCGAGAAGCTCAAGCCGATGGATGAAGAAGCCAAGGCCTGGAAAACCGTCTGGTCGGCCGGCCAGGGCGTTGGCGGCATCGACGATCTGCCGTCGGTGCAGGAACTGGTATCGCGACTCGACCACGAATATCGCGCCGCACTGACACGTAGCCAACAGCTGGGACAACGCTGGCCGCGATGAAGCGTCGCCACCTGCTGGGGCTGGGCGCGCTCGGTCTGCTCGGCGGCTGGGCGCTGCGCCCGGTCGATCGGGGTCGCGAGCATAACGCCTACTTCGCCGAACTCAACCGGCAACTGCAGCGCGATGGCGAGGGCATCCCCACCCTGCTGCTCGATCTCGATCGCCTCGACGCCAACGCCGACCTGCTGGCTGCCAGACTGGGCGGCCGCCTCCCGCTGCGCCTGGTCACCAAGTCACTGGCCAGCACCGGTCTGCTGGAGTACCTGGCCAAGCGTCTGCAGACCCAGCGTTTCATGGTCTTTCATCAGCCGCAACTGAACCGCCTGGCCAGGAGCTTTGCCCAGGCCGACCTGCTGCTTGGCAAACCCATGCCGGTCGCCGCCGCGCTGAACTTCTATCGCCAGCTTGCGCACCACCTGGATTTCGATCCCGACCGCCAGGTGACCTGGCTGATCGACAGCCAGCAGCGCCTGATGCAATACAGTGAACTGGCCAAGGCGCTGGGGCGACCGCTGCGCATCGCGCTGGAAATAGACCTTGGTCTGGAACGCGGCGGTTTCGCCACGCCGCAGGCGCTGGCTGAGGCGCTGCAGCAGCTTCGTCAGCAGCCGGCACTGCGACTGCAGGGGCTGATGGGTTATGACGCACATGTCGCGCACAGCCCACCCTGGCAGAATCAGCTGCGAGCATTCAGCGAGAGCGATGCGCGCTATCGACAATTGCTCAGCAGCGCTCAGAGGTTCAGCGATCTTTGGCCAGCAAAGCCGCTGCTCAACGGTGCTGGCAGCCTGACCTACCTGCTGCACAGCCAGCAGGAGACTTCGCTCAATGAAGTCGCCGTCGGTTCCGCCCTGCTCAAGCCCGCAGAGTTCGACACGCCACTGCTGGCCGAGCATCAGCCAGCCCTGTGGATCGCCAGCCCTGTACTCAAGGTGGTCGACGGCGCCCTGCCCTATCTGCAACCGCTCCAGCCCCTGATCGGCGCCTGGAACCCCAACCGCAAGAACGCCTACTACCTCTACGGCGGTCGCTGGCCGGCGCAGCCCGTCTCACCGGTCGGGCTCGACTACGACGAACTCTACGGCCGTAGCGCCAATCAGGAGCGCCTGACGGGGGGTGAAGGCACACGACTGACGAGCAACGACTGGGTATTTCTGCGCCCCGCGATCAGCGAAGGTGTGCTGGGCGATTTCAGCGAAATACGTCTACTGCGCCGCGGCCAACTGGTCGGCCGCTGGAGCACAATAGGCAACGCCTGAAAAATAGCCATGAGCGGCGCGTCAGGCCGCTTGTATATTGGCCTCGCGGCACTCTAGGCTTATGCCTCGCCTGTTGCTCAACGGGCGCTTCGCTCCCTCCCACTTCCCGCCGACAAGGAAGCTCGCATGAATCAACCGCGCTACAAGATCGTGTTCGACGGCCAACTGATGCCCGAAGCATCGTTGGAAATGGTCAAGACAAACCTGGCCCGCCTGTTCAAGAGCGACCTTGCTCGTATCGACAGTCTGTTCAGCGGAACGCCGGTGGCGCTCAAGCGTGATCTGGGCGAAGGCGAGGCGGAGCAGTACCTCAACGCGCTGCAAAAGGCGGGCGCCAAGGTGCGCAAGGAGCTGGATCAGGCTGCCAGCCTGAGCCTGGTGCCGACCGAAGCCGAAACCGAGCAGGCCATGGAGGCCGCTACCTCGAACATGACCTGCCCCAAATGCGGCCATGAGCAAGCCAAGGCGAGCGAGTGCTGCGCCTGCGGCATCATCATCGACAAATACCTCGCCCGCCAGGCACAACTGGCCGAAGCGGCTCCTGCCCCAGCTCCCGTCGCTGCGACTGCATCGCCCTACGCGCCACCCCAGGCGAATGTCGCCGAGCAGTTGCCGCAGTACTCCGAGCTCAAGGTCCTCGGCGTCAGCGGCCGGATCGGCCGCGTGCGTTATCTGGGCTGGCTGATGGCGATGACGCTGTGTTTCATCCCGATCATGTTGATCGGTACCGGCCTCGCCGCGATGTCCTCGACCCTGGCCATGTTGGCGCTGGGCATCGTCAGTATTGCTGCTGTGGTGATCGGCATCTTCATCGGCGTGCAGCGTCTGCATGACATCGGCTGGTCCGGCTGGCTGCTGCTGGTGCACCTGATCCCGCTCGTCGGCAGCGTGTTCGCCCTGCTGCTGCTGATCATCCCCGGCACCCAGGGCGTCAACCGCTACGGCCCGCCACCGCCCCCCAACAGCACGGCAGTCAAGGTGCTGGCCTGGTTGTTCCTGCTGATCCCCATCAGCGGCATCGTCGCCGCCATCGCCATTCCCCAGTACCAGGGCTATGTCGAGCGTGCCGCCGAATATCAGGAGCAGTAATTCCCGACCATGCGCAGCTATGCACTGATCACCGGCGCGTCCAGCGGCATTGGCCTGGCCTTGGCCGAAGCCCTGGCACGCCGTGGGCGCAACCTGATTTTGGTAGCGCGCCGGCGTGATGCGCTGGAAAGCATCGCCTGCGAGTTGGCGCAACGCTTCGGCGTCGACGTGCTGTTTCGTCTCTGCGACCTGAGCGAGCCGCTGCAAGTGTCCGGCCTGCTGCTGGAGCTGGAAGAAGGCCAGTGGCATGTCGATCTGCTGGTGAACAACGCCGGCCTCGGCTGCGCCGGTCCGTTCCTGGAGCAGGACTGGAGTCGCGAGCTGGAGCAGCTGGAAGTCAACGTGCTGGCGCTGACTCGCCTGTGTCACGCACTCGGTCAGCGCATGGCCGAGCACGGCAGCGGGCAGATCCTCAACGTCGCCTCGGTCTCGGCCTTCCAGCCCGGCCCCTGGATGAGCAGCTACTACGCCAGCAAGGCCTATGTGCTGAACTTTTCCGAGGGTTTGCGCGAAGAGCTGAGAGGCCGAGGCGTGCGTGTATCAGTACTGTGCCCCGGCCCGACCCGCAGCGCCTTCTTCCGTGCGGCGCAGATGGACGTCACGCGGATTGCCGGCAGCAAGCTGATGATGAGCGCCGAAGAAGTCGCGCTGATCAGCGTTCGCGCGCTGGAAAAGAACCGCGCCATCATCATTCCCGGCTGGCGCAACCGTCTGCTGGCCCTGAGTCCGCGCCTCGCCCCGCGCTGGCTGGTGCGCAAGCTCAGTGGTCGACTGACCCGCCCCTTCACCGGCGCCTGAGCAGGTTCAGCCGGCGTTGACCGTGCGCCCATCGGCCCACTCGCGCAACGCCGTCAAGCGCTCGGCCATGACCACCGACAACGGCGCCGTGCTCTGCAGCGCGCGCAGCAACAACCCCTGATCGACCGCCTGCTGCTGCGCCTGACCCGCGTACAGCGCGCTGACCACTGCCTGCTCGATCTCGGCGCCGGAGTAGCCCTCACTGGCAGCAGCCAGTTGCACAAGATCGAAGCCGCCGGGTTCCAGTTCACGGCGTTGCAGGTGAATACGGAAGATGTCGGCCCGCACCTCGGCACTGGGCAGGTCGACGAAGAACAGCTCGTCGAAGCGCCCCTTGCGCACCAGTTCGGGCGGCAGACGGTCGATGGCATTGGCTGTGGCCACCACGAACACTGGCGCCTTGCGCTCGGCCATCCAGGTCAGCAGGGTGCCGAGCACGCGCTGGCTCACGCCGCCATCGTGGTCGCCACTGGCAAGGCCCTTCTCCACCTCGTCCATCCACAGCACGCAGGGCGCCATCTGTTCGGCCAGACGCAGCGCCTCGCGCAGGTTGCGCTCGGTCTCGCCGAAGAACTTGTTGTACAGGCGGGCAAAATCCAGGCGCAGCAGCGGCAAGCCCCAGAGTCCGGCAACGGCCTTGGCCGCCAGGCTCTTGCCCCCGCCCTGTACGCCGACCAGCATCACGCCTTTCGGCGCATCCAGAAGCTTGCCCTCGATAAAGCCGGCCTGGCGTTCGGCCAGCCAGCGCTTGAGATTGACCAGCCCGCCGACTTCGGCGAAGCGTGCGGTGTCGTATTCGAAGCTGAGCACGCCCTCCAGATCCAGCAGCTGGAACTTGGTCTTGTTCAACTCGGGGATGTCTTCCTGGGTGATCGCACCGTCATCGCAGATCACGTTGCGCGCCAGCGCGCGTGCCTCGGCGTGGCTGAGGCCGCGCAGGTTCTTCACCACCTGCTGCAGGGTACGGTTGTCGGTACGCACGCGCGCGCCGCGATTACCTTCGCTCCATCGCGTCGCCTCATCACGCACGATGCTCAGCAGCTCGTCTTCCGACGGCAGCGCGAGACTGAAACGTGCCGCGAAACGCTGCACTTCGGCAGGCAGCTTGAGCGCATGCGACACCAGCACCAGCGTCGGCTTGTGCGCCGCCTCGCTCATGGCGATTTCCTTGAGCAGGCGCACCAGCCTGGGGTTGTCATCGATAAAGGGATGCAGGTCGCACATCACGTAGAGGTTCGGCTGCAGATCGGCCTTGATCATGCGCAGCGCCGCTTCGGGCTCGAGGGTCGCAGACTCGTCCACCGCTGCGCCGCCGAAGCCCAGACGCTGCAAGCCCTCGGTCACCGACCAGGTGTGCAGGCCGAGACCGCGCTTGACCGCCAGCCCGGTCAGGGTTTCCAGCACGCGCAACTCGTCCCAGGACTCGATCACCACAAGCTTGACCTTGGAATCCAGCACCAGTCCAAGATCATGAATATCGTTCTTCAACACCGGCTCCTTGTGAGATTTGGCCAGCCAGGCACGCAGGGTTACCATCCGCGGTTTCACAGAATCGAGAACTTGCAGCATGGACCGCCTGAACACGCAGATCGTCGCCGGAGGCATCACGTCATGCAAGTGCTGAAAGCGCGTCGCGTCACAGTATCGATGGCCATCGCAGCCGGCCTGCTGGTCAACCTGCCGGCCGTCGCCAGCGAAACCATCAGCGACCCGCTGCCCGGTGGCGCCCTGGGGCCCGAAATGGTGGTCATTCCGGCGGGCGAGTTGCGCATTGGCGATGCCAGCGGGCGCGGCAACGACAACGAGCGCCCGCAACGATCGATTGCCTTCGATCAAGCCTTCGCCATCGGCCGCTACGAAGTCACCTTCGCCGACTGGCAGAAGTACGCCGACGCCAACGAGCTGCCCATGCCTGACAACGAGGGCTGGGGCCTGTCGGCGCAACGCCCGGTGATTCATGTGTCCTGGCGGGACGCTCACGCCTACACCCAGTGGCTGTCACGCGAGACGGGTGCGCGCTATCGCCTGCCGACCGAAGCCGAGTGGGAATATGCCGCACGAGGTGGCAGCCAGAGCTACTACTGGTGGGGCGAGCAACTCGACAGCGATGAGCAGGCGCCGCGCGCTCACTGCCGAGGTTGCGCCAGCTCGCGTCTGCTGCGCAACAAGACGGCAGCCGTCGGCCAGTTCCCGGCCAATGGCTTCGGCTTGCACGACACCGCTGGCAATGTCTGGGAGTGGACGGCCTCGAACTTCACCCAGCGCTTCGACGGCAGCGAAACGCAAAGCGCCGGCCTGCTCGACAGCAGCCCTCGCGTGGTGCGCGGCGGCGCCTGGAACAGCGGCCCGACATACCTGCGCAGCAGCATGCGCGACCTCAAGCAACCGCATCATCGCGACTATGCCCTGGGGTTTCGCGTGTTGCGCGAGCTGCCTTGAGCGCGGACGACCTGGCGACTTTGCAGTAAACTAATGCCGTTGTTACTTCTGGAGGTGCCCCATGGCCAGCGAACGCCAGTATTCCCCCGTCGACCGCCTGCTGCTGCAAGCCGATGCCGCGCTGCGCACACTGCTGCCATTCAGCGGTGCGTCGGGTCGCCCATCGCCTGCCATCGTGCACAACGAAACCGAGCTGAGCAGCGAGGAGTCGCGCCACGTCGCCGGCCTGATGCGCATCAATCACACCGGAGAAGTGTGCGCCCAGGCGCTCTATCAGGGCCAGGCGCTGACCGCCAAACTCCCGCAAGTGCGCAGCGCCATGGAGCATGCGGCCGATGAGGAAATCGACCACCTGGCCTGGTGCGAACAGCGCATTCGTGAACTGGGCAGCCAGCCCAGCGTGCTCAACCCGCTGTTCTACGGTCTGTCCTTCGGTGTTGGCGCCGTTGCCGGACTGGTCAGTGATCGCGTCAGCCTGGGCTTCGTCGCTGCCACAGAAGATCAGGTGTGCAAGCATCTGGACGAGCACCTGGAGCAACTGCCCGAGCACGACACCAGGTCGCGCGCCATCCTCGAACAGATGCGCATCGACGAACAGGAGCACGCCAACAGCGCCATGGCAGCCGGCGGTGTGCGCTTCCCGGCGCCGATCAAGTTCGGCATGACCTTGCTGTCGCAGGTCATGACCAAGAGCACCTACCGCATCTGAAACGAACGAGGGCGCCAATCGGCGCCCTCGTTACTTCCAGCAAACCTCAGCCCAGCTCGACGATTTCGTAATCGTGGCTGATGTCCACGCCGGCACGACCCAGCATGATCGAGGCCGAGCAGTACTTCTCCGCCGACAGCTCCACCGCCCGCTTCACCTGAGCCTCTTTGAGCCCACGGCCCTTGACCACGAAGTGCAGGTGGATCTTGGTGAACACCTTGGGTTCCTCGTCTGCGCGCTCGGCGTCGAGGAACACCTCGCAGCTTTCTACCGGCTGGCGACCCTTGCGCAGAATGCTGACCACATCGAAGTTGCTGCAGCCACCGAGGCCGATCAGCAGCATCTCCATCGGCCGAATACCGAGGTTACGGCCACCGGCATCGGGCGGACCGTCCATCACCACGGCATGGCCACTACCGGACTCGCCGAGGAACAGAGCTTCACCGGCCCATTGCACACGCGCTTTCATCGATATTGGCTCCCAGAGTGGAAAAGTTCGGCAGATTAGCACAGGCAGGCGGCAATCCGATGTGCGCCGAATGCGCGAAAGTTCCACACCGGAACGTTACCCAGGTCGCAAAAAACTCCTCGGTCATAGTATGTCTGTTAAGCTGGCGTCGGAATGCTGTCACACTTGGCCGGATAACAAATAAGAAATTGCCGTTGGACAAAGGCCTTCACTTTTCATATTCGGGACTCGGGCATGGTTGCTATTACCCTTACACCAAAGATCAAGAACCTCGACAAGCTTCTCGCGCATTGTCATCGCCGTCGTTACACCGCCAAAAGCACCATCATCTACGCAGGTGATCGCTGCGAAACCCTGTTCTTCATCGTCAAGGGCTCGGTCACCATCCTGATCGAGGATGACGATGGCCGTGAAATGATCATCGCCTACCTCAACTCCGGCGACTTTTTCGGCGAGATGGGCCTGTTCGAGAAGGATGGCTCGGAGAAGGAACGCAGCGCCTGGGTTCGCGCCAAGACCGAATGCGAAGTAGCGGAAATCAGCTACGCCAAGTTCCGTGAGCTGACCCAGCAAGACCCCGAAATCCTCTTCGCTCTCGGCAGCCAGATGGCCGAGCGCCTGCGCAATACCACGCGCAAGGTCGGCGACCTGGCCTTCCTCGATGTCACTGGCCGTGTTGCCCGCACCCTGCTCGACCTGTGCAAGCAGCCGGACGCCATGACCCATCCGGATGGCATGCAGATCAAGATCACCCGTCAGGAAATCGGTCGCATCGTCGGCTGCTCCCGCGAGATGGTCGGCCGAGTGCTCAAGTCCCTGGAAGAACAGGGCCTGGTGCACGTCAAAGGCAAGACCATGGTGGTCTTCGGCACGCGCTGAACCTGCCTCCATAAAAAAGCCGGCTTGATTGCCGGCTTTTTTATGCGTGCTATTCGGGGTCGGTACCGATCACGGCTGGTCGCCCGCGCTCGGGAAAGAACAGACGCTGCAATTCGCTGCCCGAACTTTCCGCACGCATGAAGGCTTCACCGACCAGGAAGGCATAGACCTGGTTGATCTCCATCAGCTCGACATCGGCGCGATTGAGAATGCCGCTCTCGGTCACCACCAGGCGATCACGCGGAATACGCGGCAGCAGGTCGAGGGTGGTTTCCAGGCTGACATCGAAGGTGTGCAGGTTACGGTTGTTGATCCCCACCAGCGGGGTATCCAACGTTTTCAGCGCACGCTCCAGCTCGGCGCCGTCATGCACCTCGACCAGCACGTCGAGACCGACGTCCTTGGCCACCGACGCCAGCTCGGCCATGCGCACGTCATCCAGGCAGGACACGATCAACAGCACGCAGTCGGCGCCCAGCGCACGCGCTTCGACGATCTGGTAGGGATCGACCATGAAGTCCTTGCGGATCACCGGTAGCGCGCAGGCGGCGCGCGCCTGCTGCAGGTACTGGTCGGCGCCCTGGAAGAAATCGATATCGGTCAACACCGACAGGCAGGTGGCGCCGCCCGCTTCGTAACTGCGGGCGATATCCGCCGGCACGAAGTCGGCGCGCAGCACGCCCTTGCTCGGCGAGGCCTTCTTGATCTCGGCGATCACGGCCGGCTGCTTGCGTGCAGCCTGTTCGAGCAGCGCGCGGGCAAAGCCACGCGGTGCGTCGGCACTGCGCGCAGCAGCCTCGACCTCGGCCAGGCTGACCTGAGCACGAC